>JAFVAM010000052.1 GCA_017480525.1 Bacteroidales bacterium
AGATAGATGGAGAGTTGGTTGAGGCGGTAGTAGAGGTCCTCGCGGAAACGGCCTTCGCGCACGGCACGGACGATGTCGACATTGGTGGCGGCGACGACGCGGACATCGATTTTCTGCGCCGTGGAGCTTCCGACGGGGATTATCTCGCCGTTTTCGAGCACACGGAGGAGCTTGACCTGCATGGCCAAGGGCAGCTCGCCAATCTCGTCGAGGAAGATGGTGCCGCCATCGGCCTCCTCGAAATAGCCCTTGCGCGAGCGGTCGGCGCCGGTGAAAGCCCCTTTGACGTGGCCGAAAAGCTCGCTCTCGATGGTGCCCTCGGGAATGGCACCGCAGTTGACGGAGATGAGTCCGCGACCCTGGCGCACATGCTTGCGTGTGCTGTTCTCGTGGATGATGCGCGAGAAAACATCCTTGCCCACGCCACTCTCGCCGGTGATGAGGATGGAGAGATTGGTGGGAGCCACCTGGATGGCCTTGTTGAGGGCCATGAGGAGCTTGGGGTCGTTGCAGATGATGTCGTAGCGTTGTTTGAGTGTCTGAATGTCCAAGGTTGTGTATGTTGTTTTTTGTTTACTAATCAATCACCCTATGGAGGGCGCAGCCGAGCTTGTTGCGGATGTCGACGAGGTTTCTCTTTTCCTCGAGGATAGCGGTGATGTCGTCGTCGCTGGCAGCCTTGCGCAAGCGTGTGGCATTGTCGGCAATGCGGTCGTTGATGCACTTGAGTTTGAAGGCCAGAAGGCTCTCGGTGAGATCAGTCTGCAGGTTATCCTCCACGGTGGGGACAAAGATGTTCTTTGCCCGCCAGGAATCGCTGATGCGGAAGGTTTCGAGCATGAGAGAGATGGCGAAGGAGCGGAGAGCCTCGTCGTCGGCTGTAACGAAGAAGGAGGCGTCAGGGGTATCGCCGCGCTCGAGGGTGTCACTGTAGTAGTCGAAGACCTTCTGGCAGAGGGGGTCGGAGAAGGAGAGGTCGTCGGAGTGGATGTCGCCGACGATGGCCTGTGCGACGGTGTACGAGACCTCCTGCAAGGAGCCGTCGTCGGCAGGAATGGTGTAGGAAAGTGTGCGGTCGCCGAAGTTGAGGAGCAACTGGGCAAGATGGCGTTCGGCAGGATGGAGACGCATCTGCGCGACGGTTGCCGCCGAAGCGGAGGCTGAAACGTCAATGGGAGCGGCCTCGCCAGTCCCATCCATCGGGGCAGCGGGCTGCTGCGAGGTGGAGGCAGACGCCTGTCCCCCACGCTCCTCATAGGCCTTGAGGCGGTTCTGGTTGAGGGCTTTGGCCAACTCGGAGGACAAGGCTTCTTCGGGCACATCGAGGAGGTGCGAACACTGGGCGATATATTCCGTGCGCTCCAAAAGGTCAGGTACAAGGGCGATGGTCTGCACAGTCTCCTTGACGAGTTCGGCCTTGCGGATGGGATCGTTCTTGACGCCATCGAGGAGCACCTTGGTCTTGAACATGACAAAGTTGTCCTCATGCCCGGCCAGATAGTCCTGCAGCTTGGCAGAGCCGTATTTCTGGGCGTAGCTGTCGGGGTCCTCGCCATCGGGAAAAAGGACGCAGCGCACGTGCATGCCCTCGGCAAAAAGGAGGTTGACGGCACGGAGAGCAGCCTTGATACCGGCGGAGTCGCCGTCGTAGAGTACGGTGACGTTGGGTGTATAGCGCTTAATGAGGCGTATCTGCTCGGTGGTGAGGGAGGTGCCGCAGGAGGCGACGGTGTTCTCCACGCCCGACTGATGCATGGAGATGACATCGATGTTTCCCTCAACGAGGTAGCACTTGTTGGCTTTGGCGATGGCCGAGCGAGCCTGATAGAGACCATATAGGATACGGCTCTTGTTGTAGATGTCGCTGTCCGGCGAGTTGACATACTTGGCAGCCTGCTTCTCGGAACTCAGCACACGGCCGGAGAAACCCAGCACACGGCCGGAGATGCTGTAGATGGGGAACATGACGCGTCCGCGGAAGCGGTCGTAGCTTCGTCCGCTGTCTTCCTTGAATATGGTGAGACCCGTCTTCTCAAGGACGGCATCGCTATACCCGCTCTTGCGTGCATGGTCGGTGAAGTTGCTCCATTCGTCAAGGCAATAGCCGAGGCCAAAGTTCTTTATGACCTCGTCGCTCAAGCCGCGCGAGTGGAAATAGCTTAATCCGACGGCGCGCCCCATCTCGTCGTTGTAGAGGAGGTCGGCGAAATACTTCTGCGCGAACTCGGAGACATGGAAGAGGGCGTCGCGCTCGCTCTGCCGCTCTTTCTGTTCCTCGGTCTGTTCCTCCTCGTGGATTTCGATGTTGTATTTCTGCGCCAGATAGCGCAGCGCCTCGGGGTAGTTGAAATGCTCGTGCTTTTTGAGAAAAGCCACCACATCGCCGGCCTCACCGCAACCGAAGCACTTGAAGATGCCTTTGGACGGCGAGACATAGAAGGAGGGTGTCTTCTCGTTGTGGAAGGGACAGCAGCCTATGTGGTTGGCGCCACGCTTCTTGAGCGACACAAAATCGCCTATCACCTCCTCTATGCGGGAGGCGTCAATGATGCGCTGTATGGTCTCCTGGTCTATCATTGCAATCGGGGTGCAAAGATACGATTTTTTTCTGACATAGCGGACAAAAAAAGCACCATCGTTGCAGATGGTGCTTTAAATGTTGAATTACAAGGATGTTAGTGCAGGACTTCCACAGCTCCGTTGTGTTCAATGTTGCCATTGTAGCCCGAAGCCGAGAAGCGATAGAAGTAGGTGCCGTCGGGCAGGTCGGCGGGATCCCAGAAGTCGTCTTCAGAAGAAATGTTCTCGCGGTGGAAGACACGGGAACCCCACTTGTTGTAGACGTCGAGGCTGTTGATGGGATAGGCCAGGCCATTGACGAGGTTCTGGATGACAAAACGGTCGTTGATACCGTCGCCATTGGGCGTCACCAGGTTGGGGAACTGAAGGAAGTCATTGATGACAAGGACATTGTTGGCCGCCGTGTCGGAACAATATACAACGTTGCCCGAGGGACCGATGTTCTCGGTCTGTGCAATGAGATGGACATTGTAGTTGCCGGAGACATCGCTTCCGTTGTAGTTGGCAAAATTGACAGTGGCGTTGTAGGAATTGAGCGTCTCATAGGAGAATGGATTGTCGGCATCATACTGGTACTCCCAGATGTATCGCGCGTTGGGTGGCTGAGGATAGGTGTTGTTGACAAACGTCACCGTGGGCTGGAGAGCCGACGGATAGACAGGTTCCCACGAGAAGGAGGCCTTCGGGGTGGGGAACACCGCCACACCGTTCTCGGCCACGATGGAGTCGATGCAACCGTCGCCGGATATGGCGTAGTACTTCAGCGTGAAGTTGCCTTCGCCGTAGGTGTGGGTGGGACTGGCAAGTTCGGAAGTCACACCGTCGCCAAACTCCCATAAGTATTTTGTCGCGTTGACACTCTGGTTGTCGAACGTGATGGTCATGGGGGCACAGCCCTCGAAAGAGAAGGGTATGCTGACGAAGTTGGGCAAGGGCTGCTTGCGGACGGCCACATTGATGGTGTCACGCGAAGTGCAGACGAGGTTCCTGCGGTTGTTCGACACTGCCACCACATAACTCACATCGCCCTGCTCACTGCTGGAGGTCTCGATGACGGGGGTGTTCTGGCCGTAGGGGGACCACTGGTAGGTGTAGTTCTCGCTGACGGTGTGACGGTCGCGGGCATCAAGAGTGGCATGGTCGACACCGCAGAGAGTGGTGTCGTTGCCGAGTTTGGGTTCAGGGGTCCAATAAGTGGTGATGCTGGTGGTGGTATCCCAGATGCAGCCAAATTGGTCATAGATTACAACATCGATGGGGAAAGTGCCGGCGGTGTCGGGCGAAGAGATATAGGAGACAACCGGAGTGACCTGGTTGACCACAAGGCCGCGGTAGTGACCCATGTCGTAGTCGTGATACTGCGGGCTGGGGTCGGGACGCCACACAAGGCTGTCGATGTCGACGGTGTACTTGCAGTCGCCATCCTGGCTCACGCCGCAGATGTCCATACTCCAGTTGAAGACCCAGCCGTTGTCAGCACCCCAATCGTCGCAGACCTGCATAGACCACGTGCCGTTCAGAGGACAACCGATGAGTTCTGAGAAGTCGCTGTAGGGCAGATAGTAGTCGAGTTTATTTTCGTGGTCGCTTGGTTTCTTGGTAGTGCCGCTATAGGTTACCGTCTGACCTGCACCGCTGAATCCGGGAGGAATCACATAGCTGACCGGCGGATTGACCGTGATGGTATAGGTGCGGGCTGTGATATATCCATTGTAGGGACTCGGACGCGGAGCGCCGGGAACGCTGCCAGCCCTGTCGCCAGTGACCAGCGTGTAGTCGTCGTTTCGGCTGAAGCAATAGTCAAAACCGACACCGTATGGGTTTACCGTCGTATCACATCCCGAACTACTCGAATGAGGACATCCCATATCGGTACCGCTGCCATGGTCGGCAGGACCGTTGCCCGCAGTCTGCCTATCGTTGGGACCGTTCGGACGACCAGGGTCGTAATTTCCCCAGAACAGCGTTGCTTTTTGACCCGTCGGACAAACAAGTTTCACCGATATATCACCCATATAGGTATGTTCCATGTTGATACACACCGAGCAAACGTCGGCGCCGGAGCTGATGCGTTTGCCTGCAGGGAACTCTGTGAAAAGCACCGGAGCCTCATAGCACGTGCTTCCATTGGTTCCGGTACAGCGTGGACCATCGGGAATGAATGTGCGTACCTCATTCACCTTTGACACCATGGTGGCATTCTCAACTTCACGGAGGGTCAGCGTGGCGTTCTCGCCGTCGTAACCCATGCTGACCAGCAGCGAGTCGCGGTTGCAGATGTCCGAAAGGGTGAAAATCGTCTTGATGGGGTTGGTCGAGGTGCGAACCCTCACCATAGTGTAGATTGTCGACTGACAACCAGACACATCGGCTATGGTAAGCACCATATTGGAACATCCAGTCTTCTGATAGTCGTCATATTCAACCTGCGTGACACCGACACCCTCAACAGTGTCGCCCTCATTGTCCATGTTCCATACAAAATACGAAGTGAAGTCGGAAGGATTGTAATATCCGTGTTCGTGGGTATATATTCCATGCCCCTTGAAGATTACGCCGTCGCCAACGCAGAGGTGTGCGCCGGTAAAATAGGCGGTGTCGATGCTCGCGATGCCCAGCGTGTCGCCATGAGTGTCGATGTTCCAGGTGGTGTCAAAAACGGGCACTTGGCGCAGCGTGGCACTGTCGTATACCACCCCGTTGCGAGTGCGGTAGAACACACTGTCGATCACAGGCTCCACTCGCTCACATGGTGTGCCGCAATGGGCCGAAAGAGAGAAACCAGCGTGGTCGGCAGTACCCGTAACAGCCCTGAAACGCACCGTCAACGCGCCTGTGGCATTGGTAGACGAGACGTATATCTGCTGCTCGACATAATTCCCCATATTATTGTTAATCTTGGCCCGGACTGCACCGTTGGTGTCGACACCGTCATAGATATACAGGGTATCGAGGGGCGAAATGTCGAAATTGTCAAGCTGGAGAAAGAAGCGGAAAGGTGCCGCACAGTTGCTGGTGACAGTGATGTAATAGTCGCCAGCAGTGTAGTTTCCCGACGAACCTCCATTGTCGTAGAGACCCAGAGTGTTGCCATTGGAGTTGTACGAAACCACCTGTCTGTGGTTGGATGCATCAAGGTCGTAGACATCTACACCTGCCTGCGCCCACAGCATGCCCGAAAAAGCACTTGCCCAAAAAAAGGCCGACAACAAAACAATCTTTTTCATAGCCATCTGTTTTTATCTGTTCTCATAAATATTCGCAAGCATCATCACCTCGTCGTACGAGCGCATGACAAGATAGGGATGGGTCGACGAAGGTGTGGAGAAACAGACCCTCGTGGCTCCCGTGGGATAGCGCAGACGGAAACTCTCGAAGTTGTAGGCATAAAAACTCAGCGTGGCGAGGTCCACCACAAAAGTTGCAGGCAAGTTTTCGCCTGTGGCTACCGACTTTACGTCGCTGATGCTGTACACGTCGACACCCTCAGGGACAGTGTCGGACTCGAAGAAAGTCAGCTGGACAGTGACGCAGAGGTGTTCGAACTTGTCGGGTGCCAACTGCGCATAACTGGCCATAGCATTCGCATCGTTGTGGAAGTATGGCAAGAGAAGCGCCTCACAATCCTGGGCCTTGAGACCCGTTACGGCCATCAGCATGGCCGCCATCATTACCGCTTTTTTCATCTTTTTCCCTTTCTTTTTTGTTCTACATTTTTTTCCCTTTTGCCTTATAGACTGCGAGGTGCCGTTTTTGGCTCACACTTTTAACATTGTTTATGATTTTTTAACACTTCTGCGACGGATCTGGTTGATCAAAGCCATCAGGAAACCCAGTGCCAAGAAGCCACCGGCGGGCAGAATCATCATCAGCATGCCGTCGGCGCCGCCAATGAGGTTGATGCCGAAGAAGCAGCCCGTGCCGAGGAGTTCACGCACAATGCCGAGAAGCGTCAGTGCCCACGTGAAGCCCAGGCCCATGAAGAGACCGTCGAGGGCCGAGTGTCCCACGCTGTTCTTCGAGGCAAAGGCCTCGGCACGGCCCAGCACGATGCAGTTCACCACGATGAGCGAGATGAAAAGACCCAAGCTGTCGTAGAGGTCAGGCAGATATGCTTTCATGACCATTTCCACCATGGTCACGAATGAAGCGATAATAACAATGAAGGCCGGAATGCGCACCTTGTCTGGAATGACACTTTTGAGGAGCGAAATGACGATGTTCGACATCACCAGCACAAAGGTCGTGGCCAGACCCATGCTCATGCCGTTGACGGCCGAGGTGGTGGTAGCCAGCGTGGGGCACATGCCGAGGATGAGCACCCACGTGGGGTTCTCTTTAATGAGACCGTTCTTGATAATATCTTTTGTGTTCATATTCCTAAAAGTATTAGTGGGTGATGTTTGTAAAAGTCTTTGCGGCGTCGTTGACGATGCTCAAGAAGGCGCGCGAGGTGATGGTGGACCCAGTGATGGCGTCCACATCGCCACCGTCCTTCTTCACCGTGAGTCCGCCCTCTGCCGGCTTGCGTCCAACGACACAACCCTTGCCGTCTTTCTGGAACCACAGGTCGGCCTTGGCGCCGAGACCCGGAGTTTCATGGGTCTCCAGGATTTGATAGCCAGTGACCGAACCATCGGCGTCGAAACCCACCATCATCTGAAGATGGCCGCCGAAGCCTTTGTCGTTGCCGGCTTCAATGGCGGCACCGACCATTTTTCCCTGCGCGTCGTATGCCACATGGCAGGCCTTGCCGTCAACATCCTGATCCTCGAGGCTGGCGAATGCCGGCAGCACCGCACTGATGGCATTCTCCACCTTGGCCTTCTGCGCGGCGGCGATTGGCTCTTGGGTAACTGCATTCAAGGCTGCCAGTATGGCGGCGGCCACAAGGGCTATCGCCGTCAGCGACAGGAGCATATTCGTTAGTGTAGATTGTGCTTTTTTAGCCATAATACTCTGTTTTTTTTATATTTTTTTTGCTTGCCAGGCTTACTGCGCTGACAAGACTGTGGGTTTAACAAGCAAAGCGTTTGGGTTTGCACCAGCGGTTGATGAGCGGTGTGACGCTGTTCATCAGCAGGATGGCGAAGCTCACGCCCTCGGGGTAGGCACCCCAGTTGCGGATGATGACCGTCAGCAGGCCGCAGCCGAAGCCAAAGATGAGCTGGCCGCTGCGTGCCATCGGCGAGGTCACCATATCAGTCGCCATGAAGCAGGCGCCAAGCATGATGCCGCCGGTGAGGATGGTGGTCAGCGGGTCGATGAAACCCATCAGTTTCTCGGCACCGTCGGCGGGGTCTACACCCACATGAATGGGGTTCACCAGCCACAGGATGGCACTGAAGACAAAAGCCGTGCCGATGAAGGACACCGGGATATGCCACGAAATCACCTTGGTGCAGAGCAGGTAGATGGCGCCGACGAGGATGGCAATGGCAGAAACCTCGCCCCACGAGCCACCGATATAGCCCGTCAGCATGTCCCAAATCTGGGGCATCTTGCCCAGGCTCTCGGCACCGCGCTCCTTGATGAGACCCAGCGGCGTGGGTCCTGTGACGGTGTCGAGACCGAAGAACTTCACCTTGCTCACGTCGGGCCATGTGGTCATCTGTACCGGGAAAGAGATGAGCAGAAACACGCGTCCCACCAGCGCGGGGTTGAAGGGATTCTTGCCCAGGCCGCCGAAGGCCATCTTGCCCACACCGATGGCCACCAGGGCACCGATGACGACAATCCACATCATGCTCAACGTGGCGGGCACATTGAAAGCCAGCAGTAGACCGGTGACAACGGCAGAGCCGTCGCCTATGGTGCTGGGCACCTTGAGGAGGAATTTCTCTATCAGCCATTGGAAGAGGATGCAGCTGGCCACAGAGATGCAGGCAACCAGCAGGGCGCTCACGCCAAAATAGGCAATGCCCACCAGCAGGGCCGGCACAAGGGCCAGATTGACACGCCACATGATTTTCTTTGTCGACTCGTCGCTATGCACATGGGGCGAGCCCGATATATTTAATAGGTTCATATAATATATTTATATTATGTTCTACAATCGTTTGGTTTCGTTTAGCTCCACAGCCTTCTGGCTGCGGAATTCCGGTGGCTACCTCTTGGCGGCCATCATGGCGCGGACGCGGTTCTTGCCGAGGCGGATTTCGTCGGTGAGCGGCTTGTTGGCCGGGCAACTGAAGAAGCAGCAGCCGCACTCGATGCAGTCCAGGATGTTGTGTTCCTTGGCCTCCTCGATGCGGCCTGTCTTCACCAGCGACGAGAAAAGGTAAGGCTCCAGCCCCATGGGGCAGGCGTTCATGCACTTGCCGCAGCGTATGCAGGCCGTCTCGGGATTGCGGCGGGCCTCCGCCTCGTCCATCACCAGCACACTGGCGTTGCCCTTCACCGTCGGCGCGTCGAGGTTCACCACAGCCTTGCCCATCATCGTGCCACCGCTGATGACCTTGCCCGTCGTGGCGGGAAGCTCACCGATGGAGTGCTTGATGATTTCGTTATAGGTGGTGCCGATGCGGACGATGTAGTTGTGCTGCGACGGCAGTTTCTTTCCCGTGACGGTGAGGATATTCTCGATGAGGGGTTTGTTCTTCTGTATGGCCTCGTAGACGGAGAAGCAGGTACCCACGTTGCTCACCACACAGCCCACATCGATGGGCAGCTTGCCGCTGGGCACCTTGCGCCCTGTGACGGCGTTGATGAGCTGCTTCTCTGCACCCTGCGGGTATTTCACCTTCAGCGGCTCGACGACGATGCCCTCGAAGCCACGGGCCGTCTCCTGCATCTTCTGGATGGCCAGGGGCTTGTTGCTCTCAATGCAGATGTAGGCGTTGGGCACTCCCAAGGCCTTGCGCAGGATGCTCACTCCGATGCATATCTCCTCGGCATGCTCCATCATGACGCGGTAGTCGCTCGTCAGATAAGGCTCGCACTCGGCAGCGTTGACGATGAGGTACTCGGCCTTCTTGCCGTCGGGCACACTGTATTTGATGTGGGCGGGGAACGTGGCTCCGCCGAGACCCACAATGCCCATCTCCTTGAGCTTGGCGACAATCTCCTTCGGCTCCAACGGACACTCGCGCTTGATGTCGGGCGTGCGGTCGATGGTCTCCATCCACTCGTCGCCCTCCACGCTGATCCACACGGCGGGCTTGGCCAGGCCGAAGGCATCCTTGACAGGCTCCACCTTCAGCACCGTGCCGCTCACGGGCGAATGGACATTGGCGCACATGAAGGTCTGGGCCTCGCCGATGAGCTGTCCCACCTTCACCTTGTCGCCTTTCTGCACCACCGGCGTTGCCGGAGCGCCGAGGTGCTGGTTCATCAGCACCACCATCTGCTTGCCCACGGGCATCACCTCGATGGCGGCATCGTTCGATATCTTGTTTTCTTCGGGGTGGACACCACCCATTTTGAAAGTCTTCATCTCTCTTGAATTGAAAATTGAGAATTGAAAATTATTTAGCTGCCTCCGCCGCGGTCGGAGTTTCAGGTTTCGGGGCGGGCTTCACTGCCGGGGAAGGGAAGTTGACGTCGACGATGGCATGCGTCGGACACTCGGTGACGCACTTGCGGCATGCTATGCACTTCGTGAAGTCGATATACGACAGGTTGTCGCTGATGGTGATGGCCTCCATGGGACACACCTTGGCGCACTTTCCACATCCGATGCAGGCATTGGCGCAGCTCTTCATGGCCACAGCGCCTTTCTCCCTGTTGACACAGCTGACAAACACGCGACGGTTCTTCTTGCCCTTGTTGCGCAGCTCTATGATGCGACGCGGGCAAGCCTTGGCGCAGGCACCGCAGGCGGTGCAAAGATCCTCGTCGACCACAGGTGTGCCGGTCGCGGGGTCCATGTGGATGGCGTCGAACTGGCAAGCATCCACGCAGTCGCCACAACCCAAGCAGCCGAAGGGACAGCCGCTCTCGCCAGTGTACACCGTATTCTGGAAAGCGCAGCTCTTCAGGCCGTCGTAGTTGGAGCGGCGCTTGTCGCCGCAGTTGGCCGGATGGCAACGCACCACGGCCACCTGAGGTTCGCCCTGCTCCACAGCGCAACCCAGGAGCTGGGCTATCTTCTGCGCCACAGCGTCGCCGCCGGGGGCGCAACGCAGGCCGTCGAGGTTGCCCTGAGCCACGCAGGCCTCGGCAAAAGCACGGCAGCCGGCCTTGCCGCAGCCGCCACAGTTCGCACCGGGCAAAACCTCGGCCACCTCGTCGATCAGTGGGTCTTCGACCACCTTGAACTTCTGGGCCACAAAATAGAGCACCACGGCAAAGAAGGCGCCTATCACGCCCAACACCAATACCGCAATCAAGATTTGTTGAGTCATGTTATTATTTTGTATTTTAGGATTTACAAATCGGTTTGAAGTCTGTTTTTCTTTTACATAATCGAGTGCAAAAATACATAATTTATATTAAATGGCAAAATTTTTTTTTCCACTCCCCGGTGCATAACCCTCCGTCTCCCCCCACCCCCTTCCCTTCATCCCGGCTTTCCGACATCCCCGCCGGAGCCACTCAGCGTCCGTTTCCGCCCTCCCTGAACACTGTCCGTTCCCAATCCCGTTTTCGTCACCTTTCAACCCCGAATTCCATCCTCGGAAGCCATCGCTTCGCCTCCGCCCCATTCTCAACCCACCCGACTGCCTAACATAACACAAATAATTATAAAACAGCAATATACAAAACAAAAAGAGCCTCTTTTCCTTTCATTTTCCTCCCCCAAAGACACCACCCTCACAATCCACTGACAGTCAGCACCATCGCCTTACCAACTCCTACCCAACTCCCTACCAACTCCTACCCAACACCTACCTCGGTAGGAGATGGAAGGGTGTTGGCAGGGTGTAGGCAGGCCGACGGGACGCTTCCGGCACCTCCTGCCTCCACCTCCGGGAAAATGCCCGATGGAGGAAAGAAAAAAAATTTTGCCGTTCCGTTTTTTTTTTGTATTTTTGCAATTTGAGAGACGGTGTGTAGTTTTGGAAGCGGGAAATGCGTTATTAAAGATGCGGGGACAAGCCATGCAGCCACCCCAATGAGAAAGGAAACGAAAATAAACACAAAAAGAAGGGAATACAATGAGCAAAGTTGTTGTCGGATTTGACTTTTCAACGGGTTCGGCCTACGCCGTCGACCTGGCCATCGACATCGCCAACCGCTGGCAGAGCGACATCAGGCTGGTCTACGTGAAAGAGAAGAAAGAGGACGAAGCCCCCGTCAGGGCGGAGATAGAGCGCCGCAACGCCGGCGTGGCGCACCTGCTGAAAGGAGTGAAACTGGAATACGTGCTGCGGCAGGGCAACCCCGCCGAGCAGCTGGCCCGCCAGGCCGAAGAGGACAACGCCGTGCTCCTCATCGTAGGCACCCACGGCATGAGCGGCACGAAGAAGAACCTCCTGGGCCGCAACAGATACCGCACCGTGGAACTCTCGCCGGTGCCCGTGCTCCTCGTCCGCGAGGACTTCAACTTCAACAAAGCCCTGGAAAACATCGTCGTGCCGATCGACAGCAGCGACGACACACGCCAGAAGGTGGCCCAGGCTGCCGCCTTCGCCAAAAGCTTCGGCTCCACCATCCGCCTCCTCGGCCTCTTCACCTCCACGGCTCCCAGTGTGCGCCAGCTCGTGAAGAACTACGTCACCATGGTGCAGCGCCATCTCGACAACAACAGCATCAACTACACCACCGAATATATCGCCGTCAAGGGCAACGTGACCACCGACACCATAGAGTACGCCGAGCGCGTCCACGCCGACATGATAGCCATCATGACCGAGCAGGAGAACACGCTCTCCAACCTCCTGATGGGTACCTTCGCGCAGCAGATGCTCAACCAAAGCACCATCCCCGTGCTCACCGTACGCCCGAAGAAAGTCCTCGCCGACACGGCGCAATACTAACCTCCGACCAATTACAACCAGCGATGATTTTTTCAAGAAACAACGCCTCCCTCCCCCACCCTGCCGCATCGAGGCCAAGTCCCCTCGGAGCACTGCTTCTGACAATGTCTTTCATTGCCCTTGCGGCCACCACGTCCACAGCGCAGACCGGACGTGTGACGGTGGTGGGCGATATGGCTGTCAATGAAATGGTTTCGCGCCACGTGGAACTCAACAACCGTGTGAAGACCCTGCCAGGCTTCCGTGTGCAGATAGCCTCCTTTTCGGGCACCAACTCCAAGACCAGCGCCTTCTCGCTGCGCGACCGCTTCATGACCGACTATCCCTCGACGCAGGCCTACATCGTCTACGACGAACCCAACTTCAAGGTGAAGGTCGGCGACTTCCGCACCCGCCTCGAAGCCTACGCTTTCCTTCAGGAAATCAAAGAGGTGTACAAGGGTTACATCATACGCGACAACATCTACGCCGAACCCCCTCAGCAACTCGACTTTGCCCCCGACGACGAGACGTCAGGAGACGAATAGCGCTGCAGCCATGCCATCGGCATAAAGCAGGCCCTCGCGCGTAGGCCTATAGCAATCCTCTTCGGCCACAATCCATCTGCATTCCAGGTAACGCTGCATCTTCCGCACCACCTGACTCCTGTATGCCTCCGGCACCTGATTCACGTGAAGTCCCGCCGTGGTGCGCAGGGAGGTCATCAGCAGTTCGTTGCAGGCATCGGCCGCGGTGAGGGTCTCTTCGTCCTCCACCCTCCACGTGCCGTTCCCGGCAGCCATCGCACTGTTCCAGCGGCGGCGATAGCCGTCGAAACTGTGGGCCGAGGGACCAAGACCGAGGTATGGAGTGCGGTCCCAATAGCGGCTGTTGTGACGCGAGAGGAAACCTGGGCGGGCGAAATTGGAGACCTCATATTGAAACAGTCCGTTGTTTTCCAAAAGGTTGCACATGTCATAATACTGCCTGACAAGCTCATCCTCGTCAGGCAACGCAACCCTCCCTTGCTCCACCTGCCGTGCCAAGGCCGTGGTGGGTTCCACAGTGAGTGCATAGGAGGAGACATGGGAAACCAGACGGAAGTCTAACGACGAGAAGCGAGAGTTCCCGGGAAGTCCGTAGATGAAGTCGACGCTGAGATTGTGGAAAGCCGCGCGGTGCGCTTCCTCGACGGCAGCGAGGGCCTGGGCGGCGGTGTGTCGGCGCCCGATAAGGCGCAACATGTCGTCGTCAAGGCTCTGGATGCCGATGCTGAGGCGGTTGACGAGGCCCATTCCACGAAGGCCACGGAGATAATCTGCCGTGAGGTCCTCGGGGTTGCCCTCCAGAGTGCATTCCTCCACCTGCGAGAGGTCGAAGCACTCGTGCAGTGCGCGGACGATGCGTTCCAGCTCGTTCAAAGGCAGAATGCTCGGAGTGCCGCCTCCGAAATAGACCGTGCGGATGGGATGCGCCTGCTCGCCCTTGCGCTGCCGCATTTCCTCAATCAGTGCGTCGACATATTGCGCGTAGGGCGACACCCCGGCACGGGACACCGGCCGGGAATGGAACGCACAATAGGTGCACTTGCTGTGGCAGAAAGGTATGTGTATATATATCAAATCACACTACAGTATTCGGTTTTGCCTCAACTGCTTACCTACTTTAAACCGACAGCAGTTTGTCGGCAGCGGCGTAGGGGCTGATTTTGTTTTCCAGGATGTCGCGGCTCAAGGCCTCGATGCGATCCTCCATGCCGTGAGCATTGAAGAAACGTTCGCGCAGGCCGTTTTCGATGGCCTCGGTCATGATGCGCAGGTTCTGCTGCTGGCGCTTGCGATAGAAATAGCCGTTGCCCTTGGTGAAAGTGACGTAGTCCATGACGGAGTTCCACAACTCCTCGACACCCTCCTTGGTGTAGGCCGAGCAGAGGGAGACCTTGACGTTCCACCCGCTTTCGGGCATGGGGAAAAGGTGCAGGGCGTTGCGGAACTGACCGGCGGACAGTTCGGAGCGCTGCTTGTCGAGTTCGCACTTGTTGATGGCTATCATGTCGGCCATCTCCATGATGCCGCGCTTGATGCCCTGCAACTCGTCGCCGGTGTTGGCCAGCTGGAGCAGGAGGAAGAAGTCGACCATGGAGTGCGCCGCCACCTCACTCTGGCCCACGCCGACGGTCTCGACGATGACCACGTCGAAGCCAGCGGCCTCGCAGAGGGTGATAATCTCGCGCGTCTTTCGTGCCACGCCACCGAGACTCCCCGCCGAAGGGCTGGGACGGATGAAGGCGTTGGGATCCACGGAGAGTTCCTCCATGCGAGTCTTGTCGCCGAGGATGGAGCCGCGGGAGCGCTCGCTGGAGGGGTCAATAGCCAGCACGGCCACCTTGTGGTTGTGGGCGGTGAGCATCTTGCCCAGGGCCTCGATGAGGGTGCTCTTGCCCGCACCAGGAACACCGGTGATGCCCAGACGGACACTCTTGCCACTGTAGGGCAGGCAACGTTCTATCACCTCCTGGGCCTTCTGCTGGTGGGCGAAGAGCGAACTCTCCACCAGCGTGATGGCTCGGCTCAGCAGGGTGCGGTCGCCATGGCGGATGCCGCCGACAAGTTCCTCCACCGAGGGCTCCTTGCGCTGCATGGCGCGCACTCGCTCCAGATAGCTGTTGTTGACCTGCTCCGGCTGCTTCACACCGTCCTTGACGCTCAACGCCGACTCATACTCGAAGTTGCTGTATAGATGCTTGTCGTCCATAGTCTATATACAATAAAAATGAGAAGCACCCCTGCGGAGAGGGATGCCTCTTGATTGGTAGCGGGAATCAGACTTGAACTGATGACCTCCGGGTTATGAATCCAGCGCTCTAACCAGCTGAGCTATCCCGCCATCGTTTCTCTCGAAATCGGGTGCAAAAGTACTAACATTTTCCGACATGGCCAAATATTTTTGCAAATTATTTCTCAAGAAACTATTTCTCAACCATATAAAAAACCGCAGACAAGGTGTTGTCCACCCTGTCTGCGGCCATTCTCTCACTGAGTATTCGTTTTTTTGCCCCCTCATGGCAGCACCGTCAAGTCGCGCGCCAAGCGCACGGAGAGACCGTTGGGGATGTCGTCGTTGGATGTGGTGATGCTGCTGCCGCCGAAGAGGAGGATGTAGGCGAAGCCACTGTTGCTGGATCTATAGGTGGATGTCCAGTAGCATCCCACGCTCGTCGCACTGTTGACGGTGACGCCCTGTCGCCTCCCGGCGGCAGGCAGGAAGACGGCACCACTGTCCTGCAACTGGCTCCACTGGGCGTCATTGTAGGTGTTGACAGAGAATGAGGAGGCGTTGGTCAGGATGGTGATGCCGGCAATGGCAGTCCAGTTATCGGGCAGGAGCAGCAGCCCGGGAATGCCGTTCACTGTAGCACGGGCACGCAGCGACGAGGCATTGGTGCGTGTGGTGAGGATATATTCCCACTCGTTCTGGGTCAGTGTGCGCCATACACCGGCAGCGTTGCCGCCTCCCTGTATGGTGTTGTATACTCCCCAGTCGTAAGCCGTGGCGGTGATGGTGGAGCCGATATATGGACTGTAGGAGGTACTGCTGCTATAAGGATTGTGGCCATTGTAGCCGCTGGTGCCGTAGCCGAAGAGGTCTATCCAGCCAGTGTCGGTGGCCGATACGTTGGCGTTGGCGGTGCCGACCATGTCCTCTTGGTGCTGGGCGAAGCGCCATGTGTCGGTGCTGGCCTTGTACTGCAGGTTGCCGCGCGAGAAAGCTATGCGGTTGGCCGCCGAGATGCTGAAGACTCCCGGCAGGGTGCCCTCCACGTCGGCCGGGCTGTGGTCGTAGGGATGCAGGGGAAAGGTGTCGTAGACCACGCTGTCGCGCACACGCACCACCTCGCGGACATAGACCGTGTCGCGCCTGATGCTGTCGAGGGCTGCCCGGAAGTCAGCACGTAATGTGGCGAGTTCATCCTCCATGCCACCACCTGCATTGGCGGCATAGAGGGCGTAGGGCACGGACATGAGCTGCTGTGTGGTGACGAGAGTGAAGTTCTGACCGCCGTCGGGGTCCACCTGCGTCTTGATGAACCAGGGGCCGTCGGCCCAGTCCACAGCCATCTCCATGGTGGTGTTCACCAGCGAGGTCCCTTGTCCCACGGTGATGGTGAAGAGGCCGGCAGCATCGGTGGTAGGATTGTGCAGCTCCACATAGCGCTCCGCGCCGAGGGCGCTGCCCTGCACCAGCGAGAGGCGCACAGCCACTGTGCGGTTGGCCACGGCAGCACCGCTGTTGTCGCGCACCACGGCCTGATAAACGAAGCCCTGCGGCGCCTGCGCGCAAGCATTGCTGAAAATCGTAGACTGGAAACTGAACATGACTGCCAAGGCAATCAGGAATGTCTTCTTCATGGCTTTATCTTTTGGTTTGAAAAACCCGTTGGCGGAATTAACCCAGTGCATATTTAACTCTGCCGATTGGTTGATTGTTTAGATGATTGATGTATTGAGCGACAGTCAGTGCACTGATTTTGCCGATGATGCGGGCAAACAGACCGTCGGTTTGTTTTGCGTAGTTACGGATAACCATAAACTGATCGCATAGTTGTGAGAACACCGTTTCGACACGTTTTCTCGCCTTGGCGAAAGGGATGAACGTCGGCTTCCATGCTTTTTGATTAAGG
>JAFVAM010000053.1 GCA_017480525.1 Bacteroidales bacterium
AGCATCTTCGTCATGCCGCCGAGCGTGGAGGTGCTAGAGCAGCGCCTGCGCCACCGCGGAACCGACAGCGAGGAAGCCATCGCAAAGCGTCTGGGCCGCAGTGCCGCGGAGCTGAACCAAGCCCCGCAGTTCGACGTCACTATCGTCAACGACGACCTCCGTCGCGCCGTGGACGAGACCCGCAACGTCATTGAGCAATTTCTTCGGAGCGGGAAAAACAAATAAAAAAAACAGCCCCTGAAAGCTGAAAGAAGGATAGAACATTGAATAGGAACCGACTGACAAATGTCCTGAAGCGCTACGACTATGTCGTGATCTTTCTCCTGCTGACAGTGGTGAGTGCGGTGCTGATGTCGCGCACGAGCTACTACCAGAGTTCAAAACTCGTGTCGTGGGCCAACGCTGTGGCCGGCGGGTGGTACCAATGGGTGCACGGTGTGAGCGGATATTTCGACCTCAAGGGGGAGAACGACCGCCTTGCTGCGGAGAACGCCATGCTCAAGCAGCAGATGGCCTCGTCGTACATCAGCTACACGGACAGCATCTTCACCGTGGACGACACGGTGTACCACCAGCGCTATAGCTACACCGAGGCACGGGTCATCAAAAACTCGTGGAGCCAACAGAACAACTACATCATGATCAACAAAGGCTCCGCCCACGGTATCAAGGTCGACCAAGCCGTCATCTCGCCCGACGGCATCGTGGGCGTAGTGATGTCGGTGTCGAAAAACTTCGCCACCATCATGCCCGTGCTGCACAGCGACAGCCGCAACAGCGTCAAAGTGAAGCGCACAGGCATCAGCGGCACCCTGGAGTGGGACGGCAAGGACTACCGCTACGCGCAGGTGGTCGAGGTGCCGGCAACGCACCAGTTCGAGGACAACGACACCATCGTCACCTCCGGCATGGCCAACGACTTCCCCGAAGGGGTGCCGGTGGGCTATGTGGTCGACGCCGAACCCTTGAGCGGCAGCGGATTCTACAAGGTCAACATCCGCCTGGCCACAGACTTCAACAAGCTGGACCACGTGTACATCATCAACAACCGCTTCCGCGAGGAACAGGAGAAACTCATGAGAAATGAGAATTGACAGTTGTCTTGTTTGAGACAATGTGCCGAGAAACCGAATACGAAATCAAAAATAGTAAAAAAATACAAAAAACATGAAAAAGATTGTCTGCACCTTGACACTTTCACTGCTGGCCAGTTTTGGTTGCCAGGCACAGCTGCTTTATCGCATCAGCAGCAACGAGCTTGCCGCACCCAGTTATATCGTCGGCACCTACCACCTGGCGCCGGTCGCCTTCGCCGACAGCATTCCCGGCCTGGCCAAAGCCCTGGAAGCCTGCGAACAGGTGTACGGCGAGCTTGGCATGGAGGAAATGGCGAATCCGGAGACCGCACAAAAGATGACGCAGGCGCAGTTGCTTCCCGACGGAACGAAACTCCGCAGCCTCCTGACCAAAGACGAGCTTGAGCGGCTCAACGCCGTGATGCGCGAGGTGATGGGCGTGGACTTCAACAATGACGCCGTGGCCGCGCAGATGGATGGCCTCACCCCTATGGCTTTGTCCACCACACTGGCCATGATGGTGTACATGAAGAAAACCCCAGGATTCAACCCCGCCGACCAGTTCGACTTCTATTTCCAGAAGACGGCCATGAAGCAGGGCAAGCCCGTCAAAGGGCTTGAGACAGCAGAGTTCCAACTGAAACTCCTTTACGGTACCGACATCAAACAGCAGGCCAAAGACTTGATGTGCATGGTGGATAATTTCTCCGACATGACCGAAATGGTGGATTTCATCTCCGCCGCCTATTTCGCCCAAGACCTTGACCTTCTCTCCGAACTCTTCGTCGAAGAAGAGGAAGGTCCCTGCCAGGGAGACTCCGAGCAAAGCGCCGCCCTCATCGAGAAACGCAACGAAAACTGGCTTGCCCAGATACCGTCGATCATAAAGCAGACACCGACCTTCTTCGCCGTAGGCGCGGGACACCTCGTCGGTGAGAAAGGCATCCTGAACCGCCTGCGCGAATTGGGATACAATGTGGAAGGTGTGAAGTGAAAACAATTGAAAACCGGAAATCGAAAACGTCCAAGCAAGCATTGTTTTTGTTTGGGTTATGTTTGAAACACAACAAAGTTTTGGCTGAGAAAGAAATAGTAAATGACTAAACTGGTTTGGAGAAATATCGGACGTTTTGTCCTGCTGATGCTACTGCAGCTCCTTGTGCTCAACCACGTCTACCTTGGAGGTTTCGTGATGCCTATGCTCTATGTGCTCTTCATCCTCATGCTGCCCACCAACACGAGGCGCATCCCCCTGCTGCTCATCGCCTTCGGCACGGGTCTCATCGTGGACATCATGAACAATATGCTGGGTTTTCATGCCATGGCATGCACCGTGGTGGCCATGCTGCGCATCCTCTTCGCCGACCGCATCCTGACGCGCGGCGAACCCGTAGTCGTCGAGACGCCAAGCATCTACAGCGTCACTCCGCAATATTTCATCAGCTATCTCGCCTTGATGCTCACGGCTTTCTATCTGATCTTCTTCACGCTGGAGCTCTTCGGATTCCGCAGCTTCGGCAGCGTGGTGATTGCCACGGTGTGCAGCACCCTGGTCTCCACTCTGATGGCCGTGCTCTACCAATTCATATTCCTAAAAAAAGAGACGACATGAAAAGCGGCGTGGCAAACAAAAAAATGCTGACGGCAGGCTGGTGCCTGGCAGTGGCATTGTGCATGGTGGGCGGCATGGCAACGACATGCCGGGCGCAGACAGCCATCGGCAAATGGCGCTCATGCCTGGACAACTCGCAAGCGATGCACGTCAGCGTGGCCGACGGAAGGGTCTATGCCAGTGTCAAAGGCGGACTTTTCTACTACGACACCGACGACAACATGCTCTCCACGATGAGCAAAGGCTTCGGTCTCAGCGACGTGGGGGTGTCCACAATGGCCTATGACGCAGAAACGAAATGCCTCGTGGTGGCCTACACCAACTCCAACGTGGACATCGTCCATGCCGACAAGACGTACAACATCTCCGACATCAAACGCAGCGAGATAGCCGGCGACAAACAGATATTCCACATCCGCTTTGCCAATGGCAACGCCTATCTGGCCACAGGATTCGGCGTGGTGGTGGTGGACCTCGACCGCTATGAAATCCGCGAGACCTGGTATCTTGGCGACGGCGGCACCCATACCCCCATCTACGACATGGCCTTCACAGCCGACAGCATCTATGCCGCCACGGGCGAGGGTTTCAAATCCATAGCCACCAACGAGCGGCGTCCCGCCAACGGCAGCCGATGGACCACCGACCACAGCCTCGACGGCTTGCATGTCACCGCCCTCGAACCCACCGGCAGCCGCCTGCTGATGACGGCGCACAATGGCAACCCACTGCTGACTGTGGCATACGAACGCACTGGCAGCGGATGGAGGGCATGGAACGAGGGCGACATCCTGTCGATGCGCGTTGGCGCCCGCTGGGTGGTCGTCACCCGGAGCAACGCCGTGGTGCGCTACGACACAAACCTCGCAATCCACGACAGCCTGACGGCCTATACCTGGGGCAACCTGTCGGGCAACGACGCCGAAGCCACGGATGACGGCACCGTGTGGGTGGCGCACTCCTGGGACGGACTCATCTGTGTGCATCCCGACGGAACCGATGAGACCTACCATCCCCAAGGTCCCCACTCCAATGACAACTGCTATCGGCTCGTACCCTTCAACCACCGCATGATGCTCTGCCCGGGAGGCCATACCTCAACCTATGCCAAGACCTACCTGCCTCCCGACCTACTGACGACGCAAGGCTCCTCGTGGACATCCATCGACAAAAGCAGCGGACTGTTCGACGGGATGTCAGACATCACCGATGCAGCTGTCAACCCCATGGACACTACCGAGACAGTGGCAGCGGTCTTCGGACACGGCATCATTTCCATCCGCAACAACATGGTGCAGCAACTCTACAACGAAGACAACACCGACGGGGCGCTGGTGCCGCTTGTTGCGAACAACTATCGCATACTCAACACCAACTCCGTGGCTTTCGACAGGCAGGGCAACCTATGGGTACTCACCTCCAACAGCACCCACACGCTGGCGGTGCGTCGCCGCGACGGCTCATGGCAGGGGTTTCCCACCCGGGCGCTGGGCAGCGACCTCTACGTCGACAAAATGGTGGTCGACAGCATCAACGGAGACAAATGGTTCATCGGGCGATACAACATCATCTATGTCCACGACGGCAAAGAGCGCATGGCCAAAGTAAACCCCAATCAGGGCAGCAAACTTTCTACCGATGCTGTGACAGCCATTGTGCAGGACCAGAGCGGCAACATCTGGATAGGCACCAACAAAGGCATCAAGGTCATCTACGACGGATACCGGGCTTTCCAAAACGGCGGCAATGGGGAGAACGCCCCCGTGAACTGCAGCAATATCACCATCACCAACGGCGAGTTTGCGGAATACCTGATGGCCTACGAAAGCATCACCGCCATCGCTGTGGACGGCGCCAACCGCAAATGGGTAGGCACGTCCAACGGCGGCCTATACCTCATCTCATCCAACGGCCTGCACCAGATGGAGCACTTCACCGCCGCCAACTCGCCACTCTTCTCCGACAGAATTATCTGCCTCGGCATCAACGAGCGGACAGGCGAAGTCTATGTAGGTACCGACAAGGGCCTTCAGGTCTATCGCGGCACCGCCACCTACGCCGTCAAAAAGCCCTTGGACGATGTGCATGCATTTCCCAATCCTGTGCGTCCCGACTACGACGGTCCCATCGCCATCAAAGGTTTCACTCGCAACGGACGCGTACACATCACCGACGCTTCCGGCCACACCGTCTACACTACCACCGCCGAGGGCGGACAGGCCATCTGGAACGGACGCAACCTCAACGGAGAGAAGGTGGCTTCAGGCGTGTACTACATCTTTGCCTCCGACGAGATGGGCGACAATCGCGCCGTTGGAAAGGTTCTACTCGTCAGATAACACACACACCACGTAAGACCTGATACTTAGCCTCCAATGCTTCTCTCCACTCCAGGACTCGTACTCCACACCACCCCATACGCCGAAAGCTCGGTGGTGGCGAAGGTGTTCACCCGTCAACTGGGGATGAAGTCGTACATCATCAAAGGTGTAAGGGGACGCAACGGACGCACCAAACAGAACCTCCTGCAACCCCTGACAAGCCTCGACATGGTGGTCTACGACAATCCAAAAACCGACCTCAACTACACCAAAGAACTCACCGCCCGCCGCCCTGGACAGATGTCGGATCCAGTGAGCAACGCCATGCGCTTCTTCATGACGGAAGTGCTATACAAAGCCTTGCGCGAATCCGAACCGATGCCCGCGCTATGGGACTATGTTGACAGCGTGGAGAACATGCAGGAGACGTCGGCACACCTGCCCGTCCGCTTCCTGCTCACCGTTTCTCACCACCTGGGCATCGAGCCGCTCGACAACTTCAGCCATCGGGAGCAACTCTTTGACCTTCAAGAAGGACGCTTCGTGGCGACACCCACCGAGACCACACTCTCTCCAAGCCTCTCCGCACTGCTCCACGAATACTCCTCTCCCGAACCTACATTCGCCGCACCACTGCAACAGCGCACCGACCTCATCAACGCCCTCATC
Organism: Bacteroidales bacterium; assembly: GCA_017480525.1. Classification (GTDB taxonomy): domain Bacteria; phylum Bacteroidota; class Bacteroidia; order Bacteroidales; family P3; genus Colimorpha. The sequence continues at coordinate 5,679 of JAFVAM010000053.1, forward strand.
GCCTACTTCCAACTCCACCTCAGCGGTTTCTCTCACTTTCGCAGCCATGAAATCCTGCACACCGTATTGAAATAACCTGTATTTTATCTAAAGAATACCTAATAATGTTATGAAACGAACCATTGCCATCCTTGCTTTTGCCCTGACTGTCTTTTCTGTCTCGGCACAATCCACATGGTGGGTGTTCTTTGCCGACAAGGCAGGCTCCACCTTCGACCCCTACTCCTATTTCGATGCCAAGGCCATCGAACGCTATCGCCAGTGTGGAGCCGACCTCTACGACATCACCAACTATCCCGTCAACGCCGACTATGAGCAGGGCGTCGCCACCCTGGCCACCGAAGAGATTGGAGCCAGCCGCTGGATGAATGCCCTTGGCATCGTGGCCACGGCAGAGCAAATAGTGGCCATCGAGCGGCTGCCCTATGTGCTCCGTGTGCAGCCCATCGAGGCCGATGGCATGCAGTATGCCTCGGCCGACATGGAAGAGGAACCGCTGGACGGCCTCTTCGATGTAGCCTATGTCGACGGCCCACTGACAGCCCAGCTTGTCCGCATGGGCGGCAAAGACTTCCACGACAAAGGCATCGACGGCAAGGGGGTGCGCATAGCTGTGTTCGACGGAGGTTTCCCACAGGTCAACACCCACAGCGCCTTCAAACACCTGCGCGACAACCACCAGATTCTCAAGACCTGGAACTTCCCCAAGAAGAAGGAGGACGTCTACGGATGGAACTCCCACGGCACCATGACACTCTCCTGCATCGCCGGTCGCGAGGGCGACCGCAACCTGGGCCTGGCCACAGGAGCCGAGTTCCTGCTGGCACGCACCGAAGTGAACAGCGAACCCTTCAAGGAGGAGGTGTGGTGGCAAATGGCTGTGGAATGGGCCGACAAGAACGGTGCCAACATCATCTCCAGCAGTCTCGGCTACGGCAAGGAACGCCACTACACCAAGGACATGGACGGCACCTCCTATGTGGCCAAAGCAGGCAACCTCGCTGCCCGCAAGGGAATCCTCGTCTGCAACTCGGCAGGCAACGAGGCCGACGACAGGCAGTGGAAGACCATCATCACCCCCAGCGATGCCGACAGCGTGCTCTGCATCGGCGGTATCGAGAACAGTCTCACCGAGTATAATCACATCGAATTCAGCAGCTACGGCCCCAGCGCCGATGGCCGCCTGAAGCCCAACGTGTGTGCCTTCGGCTATGCCCGCACCGCCAATGTCGGCAAAGGCGACAACCGCTACCACTATGTCCACGGCACATCCTTCTCATGCCCCCTGGTGGCAGGCTTCGCGGCTTGCGCATGGCAGGCCTCGCCCGGCAAGACAGCCATGCAGATGTTCGACCTCATCCAACGCTCCGCCGACCTCTATCCCTACGCCGACTACAGCTTCGGCTACGGTGTGCCACAGGCCGCTTTCTTCACCGGCACCAAGCAGCCCGTCGCCCCCACTTTCCGCTTCGAGGTCGACGGAGAGAACCGCATAATCCATGTGAAACCCAACGCCATCGTGATGGACAAACCCATCTTCTTCAAGGAGCAGTCGGACAACGGACACATCTATCGCTACGGCAAGCAGCAGATTGATTTTATAGACACCACAGGCTATATCTCCTTCGGCATCCAGCCCAACAGCGTGCTGGTGGTCCACCTCGACGGCTACACCGACAGTATCTCCATGGACAAAGGCTCCCGTTCCAGCACCAGTGCGCTGGGATCCGGTTCTTTCGGCGAAGTCCACGGCCATAGCCATGCCTCAAATCCAAGCTTCCGAAATCCCCAAAGCGATAACAAACCCTCCCTTTGGGGCAGCAACGCCAAGTACCGCTGGGACATCTACGGCCAGATGGGTCTCAACATCGCCACGGGCAACAACGAAGTGGACAACAACTTCTTCTCGCCCGACTATGGCTTCGGGGTGCGCTTCCTCCTCGCTTTCAGCAAGACTTACTGTCTCGGCGTCGGCATCGGATTCAATATTGGCTACTATCGCTACAACGGCCGTGAGGTCAACGACATCGAGAACAGCCTCAACTTGCCGGCCACGCAGGTGGAGGACGACGCCGTCGATACCCGCCGTGTGAAGAGTTCGGAGTTCACCGTCGAATTCTTCCAGCGTGTACGCCTGCTGCCTATGGGCATTTTCGGACATGGCTTGCATTGGGATCTCGGCATCTATGGAACACATGCCGGCCTCAGCTACCGCTTGAGCAGCGAGGCTCCTTCTGCCATCGCCGCCAGCCATATCGATACCCGGTTTGAAAAACCCGATGTACTGAGCAAACACGAGTGGCAATTCGGCGTCGCCACGCGTCTCACCTACGACTTCATAGGCATCTACGCCCGCTACCGCCTCAACGGCATAGGCTCCGATCCCGCCGCCGGCAAAGTCTTCCTCCCCCGACTTGTCGTGGGACTGCAACTGATGTTCTGAAAGCAATGAGAAGAAAGAAGTGGCGGGATGCAACATTGGGTGCATCCCGCCACTTCTTTCCACAGGCTTCGCCTCAATAGATTTCCTTGACGGTCTGCGTCAGTCCGTTGAAAACGATGCTGTCGCCCACATGCTTTCCCTTGAGGGCTACATATATGGGCGTCTGCGCCGAGATGGCGAAAAACACTCGGTTGCCGACCATAAACTTCCCGGCACCGATGGAGAGCAAGAAATTCTGGCAGTCTGTAACCACAACGGCTCCGTGTTCCACCATATCGTGCGGAGCCTCTTTCAAGAGGTCCTGCAAATAGCGTATCCCCGCGAGAGCAATGCTGTACTGCTTGGCATACATGTCGCGGCTGCGAAGCATCTTGGTGCGGTAGCTGTCATAGCGATCCACGTTGGCCCCATAGTCGTTGCTCTGCTGCTGGGCAGAGTCCATCTCCTGCTTGGCCACAGACGCAATATGCTCCTGCTGTTGGATGCAGGAGCATATCACTTCTTGGCGTTTTTCTTCGCGCGTCATTTCTTGGCGGCACTTTTCCTGGCCGCCGGCTTCTTGGTAGCATCAGCCTTCTTGGCGGGAGCCTTCTTGATGTCCGTGCGTCCGGGATAGACTTTCAAAGCTTCCTCGAGGCACTTCATGGCAGCCTTGAGATCGTCAATACACAGGCAGTAGGTGATGCGCACCTGATGGCGTCCCTTCTCGGGGTCGCTGTAGAAGCCCGTGGCAGGAGCCAGCATGACAGTGGCACCGTTGTATTCGAAGTCCGTCAACAGCCACTGGCAGAAGTGGTCGCTGTCGGCGATGGGCAATTCGCATACGGTGTAGAACGCACCTTTGGGGGTGGGACAGAAACATCCGGGAATTCTGTTGATACCCTCCACGATGACGTTGCGGCGGGCCACATACTCCTTCATCACGGCATCGAAATACTCCTGCGGGGTGTCGATAGCCGCCTCGGCGAAAATCTGGCCGAACGACGGGGGCGAAAGACGGGCCTGGGCCAGACGCATCATGGCCGAGAAAAGCTCGCTGTTGCGCGTGATGACGCATCCCACTCGGGCACCGCAGGCACTGTAGCGCTTCGACACGGAATCGAAGAGTACCACATTGTTCTCGCAACCCGGCAGGTTGAGCACCGAGAAGTGTTCCTCGCCATCGTAGCAGAACTCGCGATACACCTCGTCGGCAAAGAGATAGAGGTCGTACTTCTTGCACAGCGCGCCGACAGCGTAGAGGTCTTTCTCGCTGTAGAGGTAACCCGTCGGATTGTTGGGGTTGCAGATCATGATGGCGCGGGTGTAGGGCGTGATGTACTTCTCGAAGTCGTCCACCAGAGGCAGGGCGAAGCCCGTCTTGATGTCGCTGGGCACGGTGACAATCTTGGCGTCGCATAGTTTGGCGAAGGTGTTGTAGTTAGTGTAGTAGGGTTCAGGGATGATAATCTCGTCGCCGGGGTTAAGGCAGCAGGTGAAAGCCATCTGCAGTGCCTCGCTGCCACCGGTGGTGACCAGAATGCGCTCCGGCGTGATGTCGATGCCATGCTGCTTGTAGTACTGGCACAACTTCTCTCGATAGCTCTGGATACCGGCGCTGGGACTATACTCCAGGACATTGATTTTGGTATTGGCCAGAGCCTCGAGGGCACCCTTGGGGGTCTCGATGTCGGGCTGGCCGATATTGAGGTGGTACACATGAATGCCGTGGGCCTTGGTGGCATCGGCAAACGGAACCAGTTTGCGGATGGCAGACTGCGGCAGTTCCAATCCTTTATGTGAAATGTGCGGCATAGAAGGTGTGTTTTATCTTGGCAACTTCAACTTGATGTTCAACTTACTTCACGGCAGGTTCGGCCTTCATGACAGCGGGGGCAGCGGCATCGGTAGACCTGCGGGCTTTGACAGCATCGGCCTGCTTGGGATCGACGACATCCTTCGGGCGCTGGTCGTTGGAGACGGCATCCTGCTTCACAGTGCCCTTGATGCGCAGCACTACGCGAGGATTGTCGACAGCATTGCTGGTGACGGTGACGGTCTTGGAGAAACCTCCCACGTTGTTGGTGTTGTAGTGGACCTTGATGGTGCCGGTCTGTCCGGGCATGATGGGCTTCTGGGTGTAGCTGGGGGTGGTGCAGCCGCAAGAGGCGCGCACATTGGAGAGGATGAGGGGTTCGTTGCCTTCGTTCTTGAAGGTGAACTCGCAGTCGCCGTTGCCGCCCTTCTGGACAGTACCGTAGTCGTGTTCCATCTCGGTGAAGACAATCTTGGCACCATTGGCGGGAACTTCCTTTTGCTCAGTGGTCTGGGCTTTGGCCATGCCGAAAGACAATGCGGCAATGAGGCACATGAATGCAAACTTTTTCATATCGTTTTACTTTTTTAAAGGGTTACTTTTTTCTTTTTCCTATTGGGCTGCAAAATTACTAAATTTTTAGTACATGCAAGCATTTTTTTATTGCAAAAATTATTAATCTATCGTAACAACCACATATTCAGACTGTGTGCCGATGCGGTATTTGGCACCCCAGATGCCCATGCCCGAAGAGACATAGATGTCTGTGCCGCCTTTGCGCAGATAGCCCCACGAGCATTCGTATATCGCATCGGTGACCCACGACAGGGGCCACACCTGGCCGCGGTGGGTATGGCCGCTGAACTGGAAGTCGAAGCCCGCCTGCTCGGCCTCCTCCAGATGGTAAGGCTGGTGGTCGAGAAGGATGGTGAAGAGACTGTCGGCATGAGCCACACCTTCCATCAACCGCCCCACGCCGAGGCGGCGGGGATTGGTGCGGTCGTCGCGTCCGACGACGGCCATTCCTTTGACGACAGCCACGCTGTCGCGCAGCAGGGTGATGCCCGCGTCGCGATAGAAACGCTCCACCTCGCCAGGAGTGTAGTGATCGGCATAGTATTCGTGGTTGCCCAGACATGCATAGACCGGCGCCTCAATGCGACGCAGCTCGGCGGCCATGTCGTCGTGCAGAAGGGGCCGCAGCGAGCGGTCGATGAGGTCGCCCGCCAGCAGCACGGCATCGGGTTTCTCAGCGTTGACGAGGTCCACCCATCGCGCCAGCTCGGCACGGCGGTTGTGGTAGCCCAGATGCAGGTCGCTCATGCAGACCAGCTTCACCCCGCGTCCATCGCCAAGAGCCTTGCCGTGGCTCTCCAAGGCCAGCGGCACACGCACCTTATGACGATAATGCACACTGCCATAAACAAACACGCCCGTCAGCACAGCCATCAACACCCCGCATGTCCACCAGTTGTCCCTCAGCCACGCCGTGGGTACCAGATGCACCAAACGCAGCAAATCGGCCAACAGGAAGAAAATCAGCATATAGGCCAGCACGATGAGGCTCTTGTTGCCCACGTTGTAGACCACCGTGGCCAAACCCATAGGCACTCTGTCGAGCCAGCGCGTCAGCGAAAAGACGGCCATGGCCACGCACAGCGCCATCAACCCCACGACACACCATTTCAGCCATCGCGCCGCAGGCGGCAGCATCCACAAATGCCACCCCACATAGCCCACCAAGAGCAGGAAAAGAATCAGCAAATATTTCATAATCTATCTATGACATGTAACACAACAATTTATTTGAACACCACCTCTGTCGACGAGTCGCCCACGCGGGCGACAAGCCAGCCGGCCATCTTCTCGCGCTCGGCCTCGGAGAGACTGGCCGAGCCTCTGTCCACCACAGCCATGGTCTTGCCCCCGATGCGGCCTACCGAGACGGTACGCCCCGGGCCGAAGAGTACACGGGCCTCTTCGTTGACATGCACCGAGAGTGTGTCGAAACGGCGGTAGGTCTCCAACTGCCGCTGGAGGTCGGCCACCTGGCTGCTGAGTGCGCCATTGGCCTGCTCGGCGAGGCTCAGGTTCGACACCATGGCAAAAGCGCCAGTATTGTCGGCCTGGATGATGCTCAGTCCATAGCCCGAGAGCCGATAGAACTTCATGCGCTCTCGCGCAACGTCGGCCTCCTCGTCCGTAATCTCCTTGCCCACGGCCACCACGCACAGCGTGTCATGCTCCACACGCGTGGAGAGCACCTGCGTCCCCGCAAAATTGAGCTCCGAACGGACAAACTGCGCCACGTTGCGATCCTGAACATCCTGGCGCACGATGCTCACCGTCAGCACGGCAGCGGGAATGAGCGTGACGATGAACACCACGGTGATGACCCTGCGGCTGCGCCGCGCCGTCTCGGTGTTGGTCGGCTGCAAGCTGTGGAACCGCAACAGCTTCACCCCGAGGAAGGTGGCAGTGGCGATGAAGACAGTGTTGATGAAAAAAAGGTAGAAAGCCCCGAAGAAGTAGCTCCACTGCGCCGTGGCCAGTCCGTAGCCCGCCGTGCAGAGCGGCGGCATCAGGGCCGTGGCGATAGCCACGCCGGGGATGACCTGACCCTTGCTCTTCGTCGTCAGCGCCAGCACTCCCGCCGCACCGCCAAAGAAGGCGATGAACACGTCGTAGAGCGTCGGCGACGTGCGCGCCAGCAGCTCGCTCCGCGCCTCGCTCAACGGCGAGATCAAGAAATAGAGCGTCGCCGTAAGCACAGAGATGAGCGTGGCCACACCATAGTTTTTCAACGCCTGCTTGAACATGTCGGTGTCGCCGATGCCCACCGAGAGACCCATGCCGATGATGGGTCCCATGAGGGGCGAGATGAGCATGGCTCCGATGATGACCGCCGTGGAATTCACGTTCAGCCCCAACGAGGCAATGAAAATGGCGAAAATCAAAATCCACAAATTTGTGCCACGGAAAGCAATGCCGCCCCTCACCTGCTCCACGACGGCAAGCTCGTCCTCCTTGTCGCTCAACAGGTTGAAATATCGGCCCAGCTCTGTCTTTAATTGTCGATGGTTGAATCTCATGTCGAAAAAAAACAATACTTGTTTCTACACCATTTTTTTTACAGTAACGCAACCGGAGCGTTTTTATTGTGCACCCCTCCGCCACATCCGCCCTGCCATGCCCTTGCCAACACCCTACCATCTCCTACCGAGGTAGGACTTGGCAGGGTGTTGGTAGGGCGATGGTAAGGAGATGATACGGTGTTGATACCCTTCATCTACTGATTTCCAGCGTTTTACAAGCGCAATTTTCACATAAACAACTGAAAACATATCAGTTACAGTACGTTTTTAACTAATTTTAACTACAATTTCGCCTTTCGGAGAGGGGCGGGAAATGGTCATCGGCAAAGCCTTTTTTTTCATCACGGATGGACGGTGCCGACGGACCCCCGCCGTCAGAAGGGAACGCCGTGCACTGCCCCTCTGTGGGCGAAAGCGCGGAAAAGACGGACGGACAAACCACTTTGTATCTGCACATTACGAATCCGTGGAAGAAAACTCCCCAGGGGAAGGGGGAAATTTATGTGGCGGCAGGGGAAATTTATCGGGAGGAGATGTGTATTTTTGCAGCAGAAAAAAGGTGCGCGGAGCCGCAAAACCGCCAACCTACATAACGATGCAACACCCGGACTGCCTGACAAAGGAGAAGAAACATAGCCATCAGATTGTCAAACCATAAAATAAAGAAAGGAACACAAGATGAAGAACCCGCTGAGAACAGCCCTGCTTGCCGCCCTACTTTTGGGAGCCATTGCGCCCGCCGAAGCCCAACACCCGCTGCGCCACGGACGGAGGGTGACACATGTGGTGCCTCACCGCCATGCCGAAGTGCGGCAGCGCGTGGCTCCCCCGGTGCCTGTCGTGCATGCCTATCCGTCGGGCCGACCGGACATCTACTCGGTGACGGAGATAGGATACACTTTTGGCCAGGCCGACTTCGGCGACGACGGCCGGATAACGCTGAGCCACAGCTGGCTGGGACAGGCCTCGTCCCACCTCGCCCTCGGCGTGGGAGCGGGTGTGAACTTCTACACGTCGGGCTACTGCTACAATGTGCCGCTCTTCGGCGACATACGCCTCGATTTCTCCGACGGCGGCCCTGGACTTTTCGCCGACTGCAAGATAGGCTACTCGCTGGGCGACGTGGCGGGCTTCTACCTCTCCCCGTCGGTGGGACTGCGGATGGGTGGAGGCATGTGCCTGAGCGTAGGCTACGAGCTGCAGCGCTACTCCACGTGGACCGACTACGGGTACGGCTACGACATGCTGCGGCTCATGCAGACCGACGGCCTCACAGTGCGCCTCGCGTTCGAATGGTGAGCGAAAGCGGCTGCAAACCGCCCTATAAAATTCTAACAGTCAAACAATTGCAAAATGGTGAAAATAATTTTCACCATTTTTGGTGATTGTTTGGATTTTATTTTGTATTTTTGCACGAAATTATTGATTGACAAAATTAATTTATATTAATCTTATAACATTAAAATTATGGCATTTAAAGGACAAATCATTATCGATACCGAGCATTGCAAAGGCTGCGGAGTGTGCGTACCCGTGTGCCCGATGAAGTGCATCGAGTTGTCGAAAGAGGTAAACGGCAAGGGCTACAACTTCACCCATACCGTCAACGACAGTTGCATCGGCTGCGCCAGCTGCGCCATGGTGTGCCCGGACGGCGTGATCTCCGTTTACAAGAAAAAAATCTAAAACAAAGAAAAAAGAGGAATAACTATGGCAAGAGAACTGAAACTGATGAAGGGCAACGAAGCTATTGCCCGCGCAATGATTGCCAGCGGTACGGACGGCTACTTCGGCTATCCTATCACTCCGCAGTCTGAAGTTATGGAAACCCTGATGGCCGAGAAGCCGTGGGAGACCACGGGCATGACCGTGCTGCAGGCCGAGAGCGAGGTCGCGTCGATCAACATGGTCTACGGTGGTGCCGCCACCGGCAAGAAAGTGGCCACCTCGAGCTCCAGCCCCGGAATCTCGCTGATGCAGGAAGGCCTGACCTATCTGGCAGGTGCCGAAATTCCCTGCCTCATCGTCAACGTGATGCGCGGCGGCCCCGGCCTGGGTACCATCCAGCCTTCGCAGAGCGACTACTTCCAGAGCGTGAAGGGCGGCGGTCATGGCGACTACCAGCTCTACACCCTCGCCCCCGCCTCGGTGCAGGAGATGTATGACTTTGTGTTCGACGCATGGGACATCGCCTTCAAATATCGCAACCCCGTGCTGATTCTCTCCGACGGTGCCATCGGCCAGTGCATGGAGAAACTCTACACGCGCGACAACGTGGCCCGCTGGACCGAGGAGGAGCGCCGCAAGAACGCCCCCTGGGGCACCTGGGGCAAACCCAAAGACCGCGCCCACAACATCATCACCTCCCTCGAACTCGACAGTGCCCGTCAGGAAGTCTTCAACCTGAAGCTCCAGAAGAAGTATGCCGAGATGAAGGAGAATGAAGTGCGCTACGAGACGTTGAACTGCGAGGATGCCGACTACATCATCGTTGCCTACGGTTCGAGCAGCCGCATCGCCATGAAGGCAATGCAGATGGCCCGCGAGAAAGGCATCAAGGTCGGTCTGTTCCGCCTGATCACCCTCTTCCCCTTCCCGACCAAGCAGCTCGCCGAGGTCGCCGCCCACGTCAAAGGCATCCTTTGCGTCGAGATGAGCGCCGGCCAGATGATTGAGGACGTCAAACTCGCCACCAAGTGCGGCGTGAAGACCGAGCACTTCGGCCGTTTCGGCGGCATCATCCCCACTCCCGGCGAGGTCCTGGAGGCTCTTGAAAACAAGATTATCAAATAAAGAAAGGAACAACAATGAATAAAGATATGGAAGCTCGCAGACAAGAGCTGCTCAATCAGGGTTACGAAGAGGTGTACACCCGCACCAAGGTGCTGACCGACGCTGTCATGCACTACTGCCCCGGCTGCGGCCACGGCACCACCCACCGCCTCATCGCCGAAGTCATCGACGAGATGGGCATCCAGGACAACGTCGTCGGTGTCAGCCCCGTCGGATGTTCCGTTCTGGCCTACAACTATTTCGATGTCGACTTCCAGGAGGCCGCCCACGGCCGCGCCCCCGCAGTCGCCACCGCCATCAAGCGCCTCAACCCCGACACCTTCGTGTTCACCTATCAGGGCGACGGCGACCTGGCCGCTATCGGCACCGCCGAGACCATCCACGCCGCCAACCGTGGCGAGAACATGACGATGATTTTCGTCAACAACGGTATCTACGGCATGACCGGTGGCCAGATGGCCCCCACCACCCTTGTTGGCATGCGCAGCGCCACCACCCCCTACGGCCGCCGCGTAGACCTCAACGGCTACCCCCTCCGCATGACGGAGCTCCTCTCCACCCTGCCCGGCACCTACTACGTGACCCGCCAGAGCGTGCAGAATCCCGCCGCCGTCCGCAAAGCCAAGGCCGCCATCCGCAAGGCCTTCGAGAACCAGAAACTCAAAAAAGGCCTCTCCTTCGTCGAGATTCTCTCCAACTGCAACAGCGGCTGGAAGATGACCCCCGTGGCCGCCAACAAATGGATGGAAGACAACATGATGCCCAACTACCCCATCGGCGACATCAAAGTCGACGGCAAGATCTGCGAGGGCATCGATGCCAACCGTCTCGTGCTGGATCACCCGCTCACCGTTATGCAATAAATCAACAATTAAAAAAGAAGAAACAATGACTGAAGAAATCATCATAGCCGGTTTCGGTGGACAGGGTGTCCTCTCTATGGGCAAGATTCTTGCCTACTCCGGCGTCATGCAGGATAAAGAGGTCAGCTGGATGCCCAGCTACGGCCCCGAGATGCGCGGCGGCACGGCCAACGTCTCCGTCATCATCAGCGACGAGCGCATCAGCTCGCCCATCATCAACCAGTTCGACACTGCCATCATCCTCAACCAGCAGTCGCTCGACAAGTTTGAGGCCAGCGTGAAGCCCGGCGGTCTCCTCATCTTCGACCCCAACGGCATCACCCACGAGCCCACCCGCAAGGACATCAACATCTACAAGATTGCCGCAACGGCCAAGGCCCAGGAACTCGGCATCAGCAAGGTGTTCAACATGGTGGTTCTCGGCGGCTTCCTGAAGCTCAAACCCATTGTCGACAAGCAGTACATCCACGAAGGCCTTGAGCACTCGCTGCCCCAGCGCCACTGGAACCTCATTCCCCAGAACGAGGAAGCTATCGAGATTGGCAAGGGCCTCATCGAATGCGTCCAGCAGCTCTAATCCGGAATAAGGACAAAAAATTGCAATGCAGAAAAGCCCTCCCTTTCGGGGGGCTTTCTTTTTGCCCCTTGAAAACCCTTCAAACTATTCATTGAAAGAGCATTAACATCGGATTGGAAGTCTCTTCGACAGGCAAGACCTCTTTTTTTGCAAAAATGACGCCATCACATCGGGATTTTTTTTGTATCTTTGCATTGGTGTATACGCTGCGTCCAAAAGGTGTTGCACACCCGCAAACGATTGACAAATAAAAACATAATATCATGACACTCGAAGAATTCCAGAACGAATTGCGCCTCGGCATTCCCGACCCGCTGCCCGAACCCCAACCCTACGACCCCACGGTGAACCATGCGCCAAAGCGCAAGGACATCCTCACGCCGGCCGAGAAGAAGCTGGCCATCCGCAACGCCCTGCGCTATTTCCCCGCCAAGCACCACAAGATGCTGGCCAAGGAGTTTGCCGACGAGCTGCAAAAGTATGGCCGCATCTACATGTACCGCCTGCGCCCCACCTACAAAATGTATGCCCGCCCCATCGACGAGTATCCGGCCAAATGCCGCCAGGCTGCCGCCATCATGCTGATGATCCAGAACAATCTGGACCCCGCCGTGGCACAACACCCCCACGAGCTGATTACCTACGGCGGCAACGGTGCCGTGTTCCAGAACTGGGCCCAATACCGCCTCGTGATGAAGTACCTCTCGGAGATGACCGACGAGCAGACCCTCGTCATGTACAGCGGCCACCCCATGGGACTCTACCCCAGCCACAAGGAGGCTCCGCGCGTGGTGGTCACCAACGGCATGATGATTCCCAACTATAGCAAACCCGACGACTGGGAACGCTACAACGCCCTCGGCGTGACACAGTATGGCCAGATGACTGCCGGTTCCTACATGTATATCGGTCCGCAGGGCATTGTCCACGGCACTACCATCACCGTGCTCAACGCAGCCCGCAAGCTTGGTGGCGGCACCGCCGGCAAGCTCTTCATCACCGCCGGCCTCGGCGGCATGAGCGGTGCGCAGCCCAAGGCAGGCGACATCGCCGGCGTGGTATCCATCACCGCCGAAATCAACCCCGCCGCCACGCAAAAGCGTTTCGAGCAGGGTTGGGTGGACGAGGTGCATGCCAACCTCGACGAGCTGTTCGCCGCCGTGAACAAGTCCATCGAGAAGAAGGAAGCACGCTCCTACGCCTACCAAGGCAACGTGGTCGACCTCTGGGAATACTGTGCCGAAAAAGGCATCAAGGTGGACCTCGGCTCCGACCAGACCTCGCTGCACAACCCCTGGGCCGGTGGCTACTACCCCGTGGGCATAAGCTTCGAGGATGCCAAAGTGATGATGGCCGAGCAGCCAGAACTCTTCAAGGAGAAAGTGCAGGAGAGCCTGCGTCGCCATGTAGCCGCCGTCAACAAACTCACCGCCAAGGGGATGTACTTCTTCGACTATGGCAACGCCTTCCTGCTGGAGAGCAGCCGCGCCGGCGCCGACATCTGGAACGCCGACCATACCGCCTTCCGCTACCCCTCCTACGTGCAGGACATCATGGGTCCCATGTGCTTCGACTACGGCTTCGGCCCCTTCCGCTGGGTCTGCACCAGCGGCAAACCCGAGGACCTCGACAAGAGCGACCACATCGCCATGTCTGTGCTCGAGGAAATAGCATCCCACTCGCCCGCCGAGATTCAGCAGCAGATGCGCGACAACATACAATGGATTCGCGGTGCCAAGGAAAAACACCTCGTGGTGGGTAGCCAGGCCCGTATCCTCTATGCCGACTGCGAAGGCCGCACCAAGATTGCTGCCGCCTTCAACGAGGCCATCCGCAAGGGCGAAATCAGCGCCCCCATCGTGCTGGGCCGCGACCACCACGACGTCAGCGGCACCGACAGCCCCTTCCGCGAGACCAGCAACATCTACGACGGTTCCAACCGCACAGCCGACATGGCCGTGCAGAACGTCATCGGCGACAGTTTCCGCGGCGCCACGTGGGTGAGCATCCACAACGGCGGTGGCGTGGGCTGGGGCGAGGTGATGAACGGCGGCTTCGGCATGGTGCTCGACGGCAGCGAAGCCTGCGGCCGTCGTCTGCGCCTGATGCTGCATTGGGACGTCAACAACGGCATCTCCCGTCGCAGCTGGGCCCGCAACGAGGGCGCCATGTTCGCCATCAAGCGCGCCATGGACATCTGCCCCGAACTGAAGGTCACGATGCCCAACCTCGTCGACGAAAGTGTGCTCGACGAGGTGGCATCCCTGCTGACAACCACGGTCAAGTAGACAGCCCGTTCGACGAATCGAACCAATAATAATTCCAGCGGAGCGGCCGTACGGCCGCTCCGCTGCGTTTATTTTGTCCCCGACAAGGAATGCAAAGATGCCTCCGCGTGGTGATACCTCTCTCGCTGCCGGCACTGAAGCCCGACCACCTCCTTGAACTACTGGAGCGACAAGAACAAAAAAAAATCGCACACAATAATTGCCGCCGCCGTGCCGTTATTCCAGAAAAAAAACGATAAAATAACATCAAATAAACAAAATCAACCATGGGAAAGAACATTCCTTTCAAGAAAAACATGATTCAGGGCGGCAGCATAGTGCTGGCAGCCCTGGTGCTGGGCCTCTGCTTGGTCTGGACAGTGAAAACCCTCAAGTCCTACGACGACACCGTCAAAGTGCGCGGCCTCTGCGAGAAAGAGGTCCCCGCCGACCGGGTGGTTTGGCGCATCACCTATAGCGAGAAGAACAACGACCTCGCTGCCCTGCGCACCACCATCCGCCAGAACAACGACATCATCGTCAAACTGTTGGTCGATGCCGGATTCTCCACACAGGAAGTCAAAGTGGGCAACGCCAACTACGACGACCGCTACTCATGGGCCAACAACACCAGCCAGATCTCCTACCGCTACCAGGCCAACCAGACCGTCACCGTCTTCACCCAAAACCTCGACCTCGTGCGAAAAATGCAGCAGACACTGGAGACAGACCTCGTCAACCGCAACATTCTGGCCAACAGCTATGCCGACTACCAGTACCTCGGACTCAACGACATCAAGCCCTCCATGATTGCCGAGAGCCTGGAGAACGCGCGCACCGCAGCCGACGAGTTCGCCAAGAACTCCCACTCCCGCATCGGCAAAATGCGCACCGCTTCGCAGGGCTACTTTGAGGTGGAGGACCTCGACGAGAACACCCCCCAGGTGAAGAAAGTCCGCGTCGTCACCACCGTGGAGTACTACCTCAAATAAAAATGTCCGCAATTTGGCACACATCATAGGCAGCGTCGTTTCAAGACACATGCTGTCCAGCCGTCCCCCCACCGCGCTGCCGCCAAGTGGGGGATTGACAAACTCGGCGTAGAGGCATCCTGAAAAAAAACGTTGCTGCAACGCCTCACTTTCCGAACAATCCACAGAAAATGCAACCAACTGAAATACAGTTGGTTGCATTTTCACTTCCAATCACACATAACACACTGGAAATCAGTACCAAAAAGCCACCATCTTCTTCCCCGCTTCTTCCCCTCCTCTCCCCCGCCTCTTTCCCTCACCTGCCATGGTAGAAGATGATAGGTGGATGGCAGGGAGAAAATAAGTTTGTAGGATTGAGAAAAAAGGTGTATCTTTGCAGCCGAAACAACTACAGGGGTAGTCTTGAGAACCCCCTTTAACAAAACAAGATAGCAATGGAGACACAGACACAACCGACCAAGGATTCGGTCATCATCTATTCCGGCGGACTCGACAGCACGACGCTGCTCTACGAGGAGCGCGAGCGTGTGGCTCTGGCGGTGACTTTCGACTACGGCAGCAACCACGCCGCCCGCGAGCAGGCTTGCGCCGAATGGCACTGCCGCAGGCTGGACATTGAGCACGTGGCAATCGACTTGGCCTTCATGGGGCGGCATTTCCAGTCGTCGCTCCTCAGCGGCGCCGAGGCCATCCCCGAAGGACGCTACGACGACGACAACATGCGGTCCACCGTGGTGCCGTTCCGCAACGGCATCATGCTGAGCATCGCCTGCGGCCTGGCGGAGAGCCGCGGACTGCGACGTGTACTCATGGCCAACCACGGCGGCGACCACGCCATCTATCCCGACTGCCGACCGGAGTTCGTCTTCGCCATGGACACCGCCATGCGCACAGGCACCTACGAGGGTGTCGAGCTGGCCACCCCATACACAGCCCTCACGAAGGCCGACATCGTGAGGCGCGGCGCACAGATGGGCGTCGACTTCGGCCACACCTATTCGTGCTATCGCGGCGGCGAACACCACTGCGGCCGCTGCGGCACATGCACCGAGCGCCACGAGGCTTTCCGTCTGGCGGATGTGGAAGACCCCACGGTCTATGATGGACAATAAACATGAACGGCAACAGAAACAACATTTGCGGCGCAACCCTCTGCGCAAAAAAATGAAAAAACACCATGACCAACAATAAAAGAAATTGTTTCATGTTGTCAATGTTGTCGTTAAAAACAAAAGAAAGAATATGTACTACGTCAGGAAACAGATAGAGGTGTCGGGGGCACACCGGCTGGAGCTGGACTATCCGAGCAAGTGTACGCAGTTCCACGGCCACAACTGGATTATCACCATCTACTGCAAAGCCAAAGAGCTGGACCACAACGGCATGGTGGTGGACTTTTCCAAAATCAAGAGCCACATCGTCGACCGGCTGGACCACCAGGTGGTCAACGACGTCATAGGCTGCAACCCTACGGCAGAAAATATCGCCCACTGGTGCCAGCAGCAAGTGCCGAACTGCTACCGCGTCGAGGTGCAGGAGAGTTCCGGCAACCTGGCCATATACGAGGAAGACTAAACACAGCAGAACGATGAAAGTCAACGAGATATTCTATTCCCTCCAGGGTGAGGGCTACCACACGGGCACCGCAGCGACTTTTGTGCGCCTGAGTGGGTGCAACCTCCATTGTCCCTTCTGCGACACGCAACACGCCGAGGGTACAGAGATGAGCGATGCCGAAATTGTCGCCGCCGTCAGGGAGAACCCCTCGCGGCTGGTGGTCATCACCGGCGGAGAACCGTCGCTGCAGCTCACCAAGAGCCTCGTCAACGCCCTCCACGATGCCGACAAGATGGTGGCCGTGGAGACCAACGGCACCCACCGCCTGCCGGGCAACGTGGACTGGATTACACTCTCGCCCAAGGACGCCTTCCTTGGCGGCGAAGCCGAGGTGGTGCTGCGCTATGTGGACGAAATCAAGGTCATCTTCGACGGTGTCCACTCTCCGCGCATCTACGACGGCATCATGTGTACCCACGCCCGTTTCCTCCAACCTCTGGACACCGGCGACCCCGTGCGCAATGCCGAGATCGTCAAGAGTGCCATCGAGTATATCGGTCGCGACCCCCGATGGCGCCTCTCGCTCCAGATACACAAAATGCTTAACATACGCTGATATGAACCGCGAACAGGACCATCTGCAACAGCTTGGCCACAAGGCCGAAATACCGACCGACTACAATCCCGACGTGCTCGAAGCTTTCGAGAATCGTCATCAGGAGCGCGACTACTGGGTGCAGTTCAACTGCCCGGAGTTCACCTCTCTCTGCCCCATCACAGGACAACCCGACTTCGCCGAAATCAGAATCCTCTATATCCCCGACAAGATGATGGTGGAAAGCAAGAGCCTGAAACTCTACCTCTTCTCCTTCCGCAACCACGGCGACTTCCACGAGGACTGCGTCAACATCATCATGAACGACCTCATCAGGCTCATGGAACCGCGATATATCGAGGTGATGGGCCTCTTCGTGCCGCGCGGCGGCATCAGCATCCACCCCTACGCCAACTATGGCCGTCCCGGCACACGCTATGAGGAACTGGCCGAACACCGCCTGCGCAATTACAAGATAGGATGAAACAGATTCTGCTCATCAACGATGTGGTGGGCCACAGCCATGTGGGAATGGTGGCCATGCTACCCATCCTGACCTATCAGGGCCACTCGGTATTCAACCTGCCCACAGCCCTCGTCTCCAACACCCTCGACTACGGCCACTTCAACGTCATGGAGACCACCGACTATATGCGCGGCACACTGCCTGTGTGGCAGCGGCTGGGCTTCCGCTTCGACGCCGTCTGCACAGGCCTCATGTTCAGCGAGGAGCAGGCGCGCCTGGTGGCCGACTATTGCCGTTCGCAGAAAGACACCACCCCTCAAACGACCGTCTTCGTCGACCCCATCATGGGCGACGGTGGCCGCCTCTACAATGGCATGGGCGAACGTCAGGTGGAGCTTATGCGCGAGATGGTCGGCGTGGCCGACCTCACCTTTCCCAACTACACCGAGGCCTGCTATCTGACCGGACGAGGATTCCGCAAGGACGGCTTGTCGTGGGACGAGGCCTGCCGGCTGCTCGACGGTGTGGCGGCACTCGGCGCCCGCGCGGTGGTAATCACCAGTGCCTGTGTCGACGGACACAGCTGCGTCATCGGTCGTCGCAGCGACGAACCCCTCGCGGGCTTTCCCCAGCGCATGGACGAGGGGCGCTATTTCCGCCTCGACTACGAGGAAATCCCTTTGGCATTCCACGGCACGGGCGACATCTTTTCCGCCGTGCTCATCGGCCGCCTGATGAACGGCGGCGCATTGAAAGAGAGCACACTGGCCGCCATGACGGTGGTGAGTCGCCTCATCGACCGCAATCGCGACCAGCGCGACCTCTGCCTCGGCATCCCCATCGAGAAATGCCTTGATTTGCTATAACGACACCTGTAGTCGCAACGCGCTACGCATGCCCCAAGTGTCCCTGTCGTTGATGAAATTGGTGATGGAGGCGTAGCGGAAGCTGCCAAAATCCACGTCAAAACATAGCGCCACACGGTCTGTAACCCGGTAGATGGACGACATGCCGCCCCATACGTGGTCGGCCTCGGCACCCGTGAAGTCGAATCCCACACGTAAAGCCATGTCGATGTTGATGACTTGGCGCATGTCGTAAGGCACGATATGCCACTGCACAAAGGCGCCGTAGATGAGTTCGCTCTCATTCTTCACATAGACGGTACGGATGACGGGATTGCCACCGGGAGCCGCAGGGGAGCCTGATGTAGCGGTGCTGGCACAGTAGCCACCATAGAGGTCCAGTTCCCAGTGCTGTCCGAGGCGGTAGCCTGCGGTGAGGTGTACAGCACGCTCCGGGCGGTCTTTCAGCCGCAGGCCGTGAGTGAAACCGTATATGTTGCCCTGGGTGGAAAAGTCGGACGAAAGGCTGATGCGTCCCCAGTCGAAACTCTGGGCATGAAGAGCGGTGAAAGGTGAAAGATGGGCGGTGAAAACTATTGCTATCGCAACTATGATTGTCTTTTTCATATCGTGGGTCCTCCTTTGGTTTAATAATTAATGCTGACTCCAATCATCATGGGGTAAATCTTTTCGTCGAGATAGGGTTGGTCGTCCTTTTTTGCGGAGCGGAAGAGGGGCGTCAGGGCACTCTGGACGAAGAGGCTGGCGTGTCCCCAGCCCACCTCCAGACGGAGGTCGAGGCGGAATCGGTTGTAGAGGGCACCTATGGTGTCGTAGAAGTAGTCGATGCGGCCTTGGTCGGCCTCATCGCCCTCGGTCCAGGTGCATTGGTTGGCGATGCGCGCCTCGTCGGAACTGTGGAGGCTGATGCCCGGACGCAACTCGGCACCGAGGCGTAGCCCCTTGTAGTCCATGCGGCGATGCCACTCCACGCGGATGGGCATCTGGATGTAGGCGGCGCTCATGAAACTGCTCCAAACGCGTTTCTGGCCGGAGTGGGCGGGGTTGGAGGTGTAGTAGCTGGGTTCGTCGACGGGTCCCAGGTGGGTAATCCCCGTAACGGCATCGACGGTGGTACCCATCAGCCGGTTGGAGATGGAGAACTCCTCAGAGTGTGTGGCCAGTCCGGCGCCGATGTCCCAATGGCGTGTGCGGAAGAAGTTGTAGCCAAAGCGAATGTCGATGCCGCCATAGGCAGTGACACTCATGTCGTAGTCGCGCATTGTCCCAGTCAGGCCTCCGAAAGGATTGCCCGACCATCCGCTAATGAAAAACGACCATCCGGCAAATGCTGCGTGCAGCTGCTCGTCGAGGGCGAAGCGGTAGGCCCCGTCGGGATCCACGCCCACCTGTTCGATGCGGCCTTCCGAGGTGTGGAAGTGTTCCACCTCCGGCGAGGCGATGTCGAGGTAGCGCACAATGCCGTAGCCGCCGGCATCGATGTTGACCTTGTCACTCACCACTGGCATCTCCACCGCCACCATGCCGTGTTCACCGGCTTTCAACATCAGTTTCTGCAGACGGATGGTGTCGCTGATGTCCGACACGAGGGTGATGCGGCTGTAGCTGAAGGCGTTCAGCGCCAAGGAGGGGGAACTGGTGTGCACCTCTATGCCGTCGCGGATGGGATAGTCGGCTTCCACCACCACCTGGTAGCGGTCGGTCTTGATTTGATCCTTGACAGTGAGGCTACCCGACTCCAGCAGGGTGCTGACGAGGTCCATTGTGTTGACGGCGATATAGTTCACCGTGTCGCAGACCACCGTCACGTCATGATTGCCGTACACGATGATGGTCGACGGAGTCTCCGTCAGGTCTTGCGTCAGCCTTATGGGCAGACGCTCCTGCGCCATCATCGGCAATGTTGCCATCAGGAACACTGAAAAAAACATTTTCTTCATATCTCTCATTATTATTGATTTCAAAAGGTTAGATAGCAGCCAGGAATACATCGTGCCAGACATTCATCGACAGGTGGGCGTCGTTGATGACGCGGCCGTAGGTGACCTTTATTGCAGGCACAGCCTCCTCGGGGACGACGACATCGGCGGCGGGGATGACGGGATCCTCTTTCTCCTCGTCGATGACGGCAGGCTCCTCGGCCTGGGCTGCCAACAGGGGAGCTTCTTGGACAGAAGGGGTAGAAGAAATAGTGGGGCCGGATTTGACAGACGGAATCGAGGGGGTGGATTTGACAGACGGGACAGTCTGGATAGATTCAGAGTCCGTTGTTTCTATCGCTTCTGTCGTGTCTATCCTTTCTCCTTCTCGATTCAATGCCACCAGTGGCGACTCTTCGCCTTGTCGGTTCAGCACCATCAGCGTACTCCCGGCCACCGCCATCAGAGCCACCACCGCAGCCACGCGCCACCAGACAACGGTCGTTGCAACCTTCTTCAGCAGGCGCTCCTTGCCAGGCATCGTCGCCACCACAGGTGTCACGCTCACGGCGGCCACCTCTTCCAGTTCCTCCCTCAAGTCGGCGTGTACGGCGAGGAAAGCCTCCACGGCCTCGCGTTCCTCGCGCGTCAGCGCGCCGTCGGCATAGCGCATCAGCCATCCTTCGTAGTTTTCCATCGTTATCATCTGTAATCCTCCAAAAGTTTTTTCAATGTTTTGCGCGCACGGAACAGGTAGACGCCCACCTGCTGCTCGCTAAGCCCTGTCATGGAGGCCATCTCTGCATAATCGTAGCCCTCCAGGTCGCGCAGCAGCACCAGCATCCGCTGCTGCTCCGGCAATTGCGCCAAGGCTTTGGCAAGGGCGTCTTTCAGTTCGAAACGCTCATGCTGTCGGTATTCCCCACTCTCCACACCCCGTTTTTCAAACTCCACTTTCCTCCTCACTTCGTCGTGGCGATGCATGTCCACCAGACGGCGGTAGAGCGAGCGGATGAGCCAACCCTTCGCGCCCTCGGTTTCCACCTTGTCGCGCCTCTCCCAGAGATCGGCGAAGACCTCCTGCACTGCATCCTCGGCAGCGGCGCTGAAATTGGCATAGCGCAGTGCGAAACGGTAGAGGTCGTCGGCCAGGTGGCGCACACAGTGGTTATATTCCTTGACGTTCATTTACGCACAATAAACGTGCGACGACAACCATTTATTACAGCCTCTGTCAAAAAAGTATTTTATCGTGGCAACGACCTGTTGCGGGCAATGTTCAATACCGTCCGCCCCCCCCCGGCTTCACACCAACCCCGCCTCGACGACAATGACGACAGCGGGCGTGGAAAGCACAACACCTCGCAAGCGGAAAGGGAGTCCACTCTCGCGAAAAGGAAACAGCTTGCCTACAGAAAGGGAAACAATCTGCCGGAGGAAAAAGATTTGGGCAAATGAAAATATATTTGTATCTTTGCATTTTCAAAATGAATAACCACAAAACAAAAAACAACAGGATGAAACGCATAGTATTCTTCATGTTCCTCGCGCTCACGTTGAGTGTCAGCGCACAGATGAGCCAGCGAGAAAGCTGCACCTCCATCATGGTGGGCAAACGAGCCACTGCCGACGGCAGCGTCATCACCTCGCACACCTGCGACGGCCGCTACCGCACATGGATGGCCGTGGAACCCGCCGCCAACCACGCCACCGGCGAGAAGCACACCGTCCGCAAAGGCACCCTCCACACCTCCTATGCCACTGACACCACCGGCATCCGCGACGCCGGCGCCATAGCCGAGGCCGCGCACACCTACGCCTACCTCAACACCGCCTACCCCTGCCTCAACGAACGCCAGCTGGCCATCGGTGAGAGCACCTTCGGCGGCCCCGACACACTGCGCAACGAGAACGGCATGTTCCTCATCGAGGAACTTGAGCGCATCGCCCTGCAACGCTGCACCACGGCGCGCGAGGCCATCCGCCTCATCGCCGAACTCATCCGCCAGTATGGCTACGGCGACGGCGGCGAGTGCATCACCATTGCCGACCGCAACGAGGTATGGCAGATGGAAATTCTCGGTGAGGGCAAGAAGAAAATCGGCGGTATCTGGGCCGCCCAGCGTGTACCCGACGACCACGTGGCTGTGAGTTGCAACATTGCCCGTATCGGCCGCCTCCAGCGCAACAACCCCGACTATTTCATGTGCTCCGACAACATCGAGGCTGTGGCCAGAAAATACAAACTCTGGGACGGCAAAGGCGAGTTCATCTTCTGGAAAGCCTTCAACGACAGCTACGCCCAAGGCAAGAACTTCCGCGAGCGCGAATGGTTCATTTTCAACATCCTGGCACCCTCACTGGGTCTCTCCATGGACATGCCGGAGCTGCCTTTCAGCATCAAGCCCGACAAAAATGTCGCAGCCACCGATGTCATGGCGCTGCTGCGCTCCACCTATGAGGGTACCGACCTCGACATGACGCGCAACCTCAAAATGGTCGTCGACCGCAAGCGCAAGAACGGAACAACCTACAAGGACACCATTCCCAGCCCCGCGGCCAACCCGTGGCTGACGGGCACCATGCAGAAAACCCTCAACTACCTCAACCCCGATGCTGTGAAGTTCCAACGTACGGTGAGCGTGGCCTGGTGCAGCTACAGCTTCGTGGCACAACTGCGTGACTGGTTGCCCGACGAGGTGGGCGGAGTATGCTGGATTTCCGTAGACAACCCCGGCCAGTCGCCCCGCATCCCCATCTTCTGCGGCACCACACGCCTGCCCAAGGCCTTTGCCCTCTGCGGACAGAAGAAATACAACGAGCAGACCGTCCTTTGGCAGTTCCGCAAGGCCAACAAGCTGGCCACCCTGGCCTGGCAGACAACCAAGAAAGACCACATGGACGAGGTGCTGCGCCTGGAGCGCAACGCCTTTGCCGGCCTCAACACCCTCGAACCCGCCATCAAAGACATGACAGCCGCCCGCCGCGCCGACGTCCTCAACGAATACACTTTCCGCGTCTACGACGACGCCACTTACATCTGGCATCAGATGGAGGAAGAATACTGGCAGATGTTCGGCATGGGCTTCTGACCCGGAAGCCTCGAAAGACAACGCACCATCGCCCCACCTCCACCCTACCCTCTCCGTACCATCTTCTACCATGGTAGGTGTTGGTACGAAGAGGGCAGGAAGCGGGGAAGAAGCGGGGAAGAAGATGATGGCTGGAAAAACTGGTTTCCAGAAAGTTGCAAACTGTTAATTTTTGTTAAAAAACGAACGTTTTTTTCATGTTATTCCACGGCATCGTTGCCACCAACAACTGCGAGACTCCTATAGAGCCGGTGTTCCTTTTCACCCCCTCGGCACGGGTGTCACGACATGTCGCGACATGTGGAACGCCCTCGTCATCGACGGCAGGGAGGCCTTCTCACTTCGGGCCGTCAGCGGCACGTTCAATATTGAAAACTAAAGAATGAAAACCATGCAACGCATCTCACTCATCATGCTGTTTCTGCTTGCGACAGCTGTCAGCCACGGGCAGAGTCTGAAGCTTATCTTTGCCGGCGACCTCATGGGCCACGGGCCGCAGCACAAGGCGGCGCTGCAAGCGGACGGAAGCTACGACTACCGGCCCTGCTTCCGCTTCGTGGAGGACTATATCAAGAGTGCCGACCTGGCCATAGTGAACCTGGAGGTGACGCTCGCCGGGCCGCCCTACACGGGCTATCCGCAGTTCTCCTCGCCACGCGAACTGGCCGTAGCGGCCAAAGAGGCGGGTTTCGACATCATGACCACCGCCAACAACCACTGCATGGACCGCGGCAAGGCGGGGCTGGAGCGCACCCTGCGGGTGCTCGACACCCTCGGCATCCCCCACCTCGGCACATACCGCGACAGCGAGCAGCACGACAGCGAGCATCCTCTCATGGTGGAACGCAACGGTGTGCGTCTCGCATTCCTCTGCTACACCTACGGCACCAACGGCATCGAGGTGCAGCACCCCAACGTGGTGAACTTCATCGACACCGCCGAGATGGCGCGCGACCTGCGCGTGGCACAAGAAAAAGGAGCCGACTTTGTCATCACGCTCATCCACTGGGGCATCGAATATGCCACCAAGGCCAACAGCGAGCAAGAGGAGACGGCACGATGGCTGCTGGAACACGGCTGCGACGCCGTCATCGGCGGACACCCCCACGTGGTGCAGAACTTCACGCTCGACGCACGCCCAGGCAACGACCGCTTCCCCGAAGTGGTAGTCTACTCGATGGGCAACCTTGTCAGCAACCAGCGCGACGTGAACTGCGACGGCGGCATCATGATTGAACTCGACCTGCAGAAGACCTTCTTCTCCACCGAGGTCACCGCCTGCCACTATATGCCCTACTGGGTGAACCGTGGTACCGTGGACGACCTATACCAATATTATATAGTGCCTTCCACCGATGCCGTGGAGCACCCTGAAAGCTATCAAATCGAGGGCGAGATGCTGAATGCCCTGCGACGCTTCAGCGAGAACACCCGTGTCCGTCTCAACGCCTGCGCCCTGCCCAACGGCGCCAACATCATGGAGCACCGTTTCTACCACGACCGCCAACCCGAACGACAGGACGGCAGTACGTGGACGAGATGACAATTCGGAAAAAAGTTGTATCTTTGCACCATAAAAAAAACAAAAAAACATTACTACCATGAAGAAAATCATTGCATTGTCTATCATTGCCCTCCTGGGTACCGGTGTCGCCGCCGCCCAGCACCAGCACGGCCATGGCCACGGATGTGGCAACTGTCCCCACCACGCCAAACACCACGGTCAACATTCCCAGCAACAAGAACCTCAGGTGAACGCCGACGGAATCGAGATGGCCGTGGTCCACGCCTTCCCCACGGTGAAAAGCGTCGACAAAACGAAGAAAATGAGTCCTGTATACGACTCGCAGAAGAAGCTCCTCGGCTATGTGGTCTACAGCAAGCCCGCCTCCGACGGCATCAAGGGCTATGCCGGCGAGACCCCAGTGGTCATCGCCTTCAGCACCAAGAAGGTCATCACCGGCGTCTACCTGCTTCCCTGCCAAGAAACCCCGGGCTTTGCCCACCGTGTGGAAGAGTCTGGATTCTACAAGAACTGGAACGGTCTGACGGTGAAGAAAGCCCTCAAAAAGGAGGTCGATGCTGTCAGTGGCGCCACTTTCACCTCCACCGCCGTGGCCAAGAGCGTCCGCGCAGCCTTGCAGGCTCTTTGACACAACAGAAAAACAACGACAAAATGATAATCAACGACAAAATGAAAGTCCGCACCGTGGTGGGCGAGAACATCGTGATGATGCAGGGTGAGGGCCACACCGACATGACCCGCGTGGTGGCACTGAACACCAGCGCAATGGAACTCTACAACGCCCTCCTCGGCAAGGAATTCGAGCTGGCAGATGTCGTGAAGATACTCACCGACAACTATGATGTTGACGAGGAGGTGGCAAAACGCGATGCCGAAGCCTGGCTTGCCGATATGAAGAAGAACAACCTGGTGTTGTAATGGCACAGGCGACACTCTCCATCGGAGGCCACACCGTGATCCTGTCGGGCGGAAGTTCGGTGGACATGGCCATGTCACTGCCCGGCATGAAGGTGTTTGAGTGCGCCGAGGCGGAAGTTTCGATGCAATGGCACCTCGACAGCGTTATCGCAGCTATGGAGTGCCGTTGGATCCACGAGTTCGACGTCTCCGACGGCGCCGTACACTGCCGTTTCGGTGTGGACGCACAAGGAGGCTACCACTACGACTTCGGCTCCTGCGGACGGTTGCACTACATGGAGGGCGACGGTGTCTACATCTCGCCCATGAGCAACGCCTCGGTGATGCGCTTCGCCCTCTGGACAGCCTTTGCCATGATGGGAATGGCCGTCGGCGCCGTGCCCGTCCACTCGTCGGTGGTGGTCTGCGAAGGCAAAGCCGTGATGTGTCTCGGCGAAAGTGGAACAGGCAAGAGTACCCATACACGCCTCTGGTTGGAGAACATCGACCACACCCATCTGCTCAACGACGACAGTCCCATCATAGCCATTCATGGCGACAAGGTCCGCGTCTATGGTTCTCCGTGGAGCGGAAAGACACACTGCTACCGACAGGAGAGCTTCCCCATCGCAGGTCTCCTGCGTCTCGAACAACGCAAGGAGAACACCATCCGCCGCCTGCGCGTACTCGAAGCTTTCGCTGCCCTGCAGCCTTCCTGCCCCCCATCAATGGCCAAAGACGAGCACTGCCTCGACCTGCTGGTGCAGTTCATCTCCAACGTCATAGAGCACGTGCCGGTCTACCGCATGGGATGCCTGCCAAACGCGGAAGCAGCGCAGCTCAGCCACGAAACACTGATGCCATGGAAGTGAGCAACGACATCTATTTCGCCCTTGTGGAGGAGCGCATCGCCGAAGGACAGCCAGTGACCATCACACTGCGAGGCACCAGCATGCAGCCCACTCTGTGCACCGGCGACACCCTGCTGCTCGAACCCGTGACACTGCCCTTGAAGCCTGGCGACATTGTCCTCTTCCGCTACCGCGGCAGACATCTCCTGCACCGTATCGTGGCCATGACCGATGGACGGATCGCACTGCGGGGCGACAACTGCGAGAACTGCGAGGAATGCGAACTCTCCGACGTGGTGGCACGGATGAGGAAGGTGGTGAAGAAAGCCCGGATGCGGCACGCCCTCGTCTGGTGTACAGGTCCTCGCGGTCTCCGGCGGCTTCGACACCTCTATTTTGCCCTGCTGGCCTTCCTGATGTGGGCGCCCCTCAACGGAGTGGGAATCCCGCTGAACAACTATGTCTTCGGCCTCCGTACAGACCACCTGCTCCACGCCTCGGTCTTTGTTCCGTGTGTGTTCTTCCTCTGGGGGGTGGTGAAACCCGGATGGATGTCATGGCTCACAGCCGTCGGCATAGGGGTGCTGACAGAGAGTGTGCAATACCTCCTGCCATACCGGGGGTTCGACATCAACGACATGATAGCCAACTTCCTCGGCGTCACGCTGGGATGGGGGGCTATCGTTCTTTGCCGGCAAGCAGTCCGCAGGCGGCGTCGATATCCTCGCCACGGGAAGCGCGAAGGGTACACGTCACGCCGTGTCGATTGAGGTATTCCTGAAAGTTTTTGATGGTGGTGGGCGTTGAGGTTTGAAAGGGAGTGCCGGGAGAGGAGTGGAAACGGATGAGGTTGACGCGGCAGTCCAGGCCTCGAAGCAACTCCGTCAGTCTTTGCGCATGGGCGAGGTCGTCGTTCATGCCGCGAAACATTGTATATTCGAAGGAGAGCCTGCGCTGGCCGCTCCAGTCGTAGTGCCTCAACAGCGCCAGCACCTCGGCGAGGGGGTAGGCCTTTTGCATGGGCATGATTTCGAGACGCTCCTGCGGCACGGGGTTGTGCAGGCTGATGGCCAGGTGGCACTGGCACTCGTCGAGGAAACGCTTCAGGCCAGGGATGATGCCAACCGAGGAGACCGTGATGCGCTTGGGACTCCATGCCAACCCCCAGTCAGAGGTAAGCACGGCGCAGGCGTCGAGGACAGCGTCGAGATTGTCCATCGGTTCGCCCATGCCCATGAAGACAATGTTGGTGAGCTGTTCGCATTCGGGGATGGAGAAAATCTGGTTGAGGATGTCGCCTGCCGTGAGGGAGCCGTGGAATCCCTGCTGCCCTGTGACGCAGAAACTGCACCCCATCTTGCAGCCCACCTGGCAGGATATGCAGAGTGTGGCGCGGGAGGAATCCGGACTCTGAGCCCGGATTTCCGAAATTTTGTTTTCAGGGATATAGACAGCCTCGACATGACTATGGCCTCTCTCCTCCGCATTCCACACCTGGAAAAGGTATTTCTTTGTGCCGTCGCGCGACACCTGACAGTTAACGGGGTGGCTGCGCCCGATGTAGGCCGTTTCGTTGAGTTTCGCCCGCTGGGCGAGGGAGAGATTGGACATGGCGTCGATGCTGTCGATGCGCTTCTTGTAGAGCCAGTCGCAAAGCTGTTTGGCGGTGAAACGGGGGAAACCCATGTCGGCACACAACGTCTGCAACTGCGGCAAAGTCTGTCCGAGTAGATTGATTTTGTCTGTCATTTCGGCAAAATTTCTTTATCGACGATTTAGGCGTTTTTTTGAAAGTCGTTCCTATAGGGTGTCAGCAAGTCCGAGAGATCCGCCGACAAGCCAGATGGAGGGGCTTTCGCCAATCAAAAGTCCCATTCATAGTCGTGCGATTCGCTCTGGATTTCCTGCTGGAACTTGGAGCAGTCGAGTTCTATAGGTATGTTGGGGCGCTCGAAGTCGCCACGGTAGAACTTGATTTTGGGATCCTTGTATATCTTCTCCATGTAGAGGCCGAAAATAGGCAATGCCATGGCGGCTCCCTGTCCAAAGGTCATGTTGCGGAAATGGATGGAGCGCAACTCGCCGCCCGTCCACACAGCGGTAGCCAGTTTGGGGGTGATGCCCACAAACCAGCAGTCGGAGTTGTTTTGCGTGGTGCCCGTTTTGCCGGCGATGGCAGTGGAATACTGGTTGAGGTGGTACTTGTAGTTGAGCCTCACACCTGTGCCACTCTGGACAACGCCCTTCATTAGTTCTATCATCATGTAGGCCGTGGCTTCGTTGAGGGCCTCGCTGCGCTTGGCGGAGAAACGCTCGAGCACCATGCCCTTGCTGTCTTCGATGCGGGTGATGAAGATTGGCTCTACATATTCGCCTTTGTTGGCGAAGGTGGCCATTGCGCCGGCCATCTCGGCGACGGTGATTTCGGGGGTACCGACAGAAATGGCCGGCACAGCGTCGATGGGGCTGCGCACCCCCATCTTGCGGGCGATGTTGACCACCTGCTCCGGCGACCCCTGTTTCATGAGGTAGGCCGAGACCCAGTTGATGGAATGTGCCAAAGCCCACTTGAGGGTCACCATCTCGCCCTCGCGCTCGTGGCTGGAGTTGCCAGGACACCAGTCGGGCTGCCCTGGCAACTCGAAGCAGACCTCCGAGTTGGGCACTTCGGTGCATGGATACATGCCAAGGTCCTGCAGAGCCATCGTGTAGACAAAAGGTTTGAAAGTGGAACCTACCTGACGGTGGCTCTGCACATTGTCGTACTTGAAGAAGCGATAGTTGATGCCACCCACGTAGGCACGAACATATCCGGTGCCGGGTTCGACAGACATCAGGCCTGCGTTGAGGAACTTCTTGCAATAGATGAGCGAATCCCAGGGCGACATGACGGTGTCCATGGTGCCTTGCCAAGAGAAGACGCGCATCTTCACCTTCTCGTTGAAAGCCTCGCGTATCTCCTTTTGGTTGAGTCCGCTGGATTTGAGGGCGCGGTAGCGGTCGCTGTTTTTCATGGCCTGGGTGAGGAAACGCTCCTGTTGCTCGGCAGTGACATCGCAGAAGGGATTGCCCTTGCGGGCCTTGAGTTCGCGTTCGAAGGCGGGCTGTATCTCCTTGCTGAAATGCTCACGCACAGCCTGCTCGGCATAGCGCTGCATACGGCTGTCAATGGTGGTGTATACTTTCAGACCGTCCTTGTGAATATCATAGTATTCGCCGTTGGGCTTACGATGGTGCTTGCACCAGTCCTTCATATAGCTGCGGAGATATTCGCGCAAGTAGGGCGCCAGGCCATCGTTGTGGGTCTGGGGCGTGTAGTGCGACATGTCGATGTCCTTCTCCTTGTAGATGGCCAGGCTGTCGTCGCTGAGGTAGCCGTAGTTGTTCATCTGTGCCAGCACCACGTTGCGGCGCTCCTTTGCGCGGTCGGGGTGCAGCACAGGGCTGTAGGCCGTCGGTGCCTTGAGGAGTCCCACGAGGATGGCCGCCTCGTCCACATCGAGTTCGGCAGGGCTCTTGTCGAAGAAGGTCTTCGAGGCCGTTTTGATGCCCAAGGCATTGCTGCCGAAGTCTACGGTGTTGAGATACATGGTGATGATTTCCTGCTTGGAGTAGTTGTGCTCCAGCTTGACGGCCACCACCCACTCGCTGAGTTTTGAGAACACCGTGCCGCGGCTGGCGTTGGTCTCGCGCATCTTGTATAGGTTTTTGGCCAGTTGCTGGGTGATGGTGCTGCCACCGCCAGAGGAGCCGTGGCGACCGAGCACTGTCTTGAAGAGCACACGGAAGAGGCTGCGAGCGTCGATGCCGGAGTGGGAATAGAAACGCGCGTCCTCCGTGGCGATGAGGGCGTCCACAAGGTTGTGCGACAACTGGTCGTAGGTGACATTGGAGCGGTTCTCAAAACCTATGTAGCCAAGCACCTCGCCATCGTCGCTGACAATCTCCGAGGCTTGCAGGCTGTGGGGATTCTCTATCTCCTCAAACTGGGGCATGTCGCCTATCCAGCCTATGGAGAGGAAGAAGAAAAAGAGGAACACCACGACCCAAAGACCGCCAAAGGTCCACCACATGTATTTGACGTATTTCGGGCGTCCGCCCTGTTGCGGGGTTATCTTGCTCATGACCTTTTTTTGTGTTCTAATTCATATTGCTGTATTCAACCCTGAAGCCAATATGCGAGAGGCCTGCTATGGCACTGTCGCGCATACCATTGGTGACGGCGAAATGGTAGCGTCCTTCCATAGGGAAACGTGCGTTGCGGCGGAAGTAGTAGCGGGTGTCCACATAGCGCCCGGAGGATTTGCCCAGCCACTGCCCGGCGGGATCGGCCAGGGGGTACTCCATCGTGTCGCGCGCCATACTGCCGTCGGGGAAGGTGGTGTTGATGAAGAGGAAAGTGTTGCTGTAAGGATAGCTCGTCAGGTTGCGCACCTCAACGAGAAAGTTGAATATCAAGTTGGTGTCATTCACGTCAACATCGAAGTGTACGCTGTCTGCCGGCAGCCATCCCTTTTCGTCCACGTCGGCATATTCGGCATAGTACACCGTGCCGTCGCAGGCGGCGAGCAACCAAGCTAAGGGCAGGAGGAGGAAAAGGTGTCGTTTCTTCATGGCGATTGGGTTGTTTTGGATGGTTTATCCGCGACGGTCGCGATTTCCGGAGCCGCTGCTGCGGCGGGGCTGGTCGCCACTGTTGTTGCGGGGCTTGTTGTTGCGGTGTTCGCGCTGCTGGCGGGGCTGCGGGTCGACGCCTGTAGGCTGCTGTCCGTCGTGGGGTTGGCGTTCCTTGCGGTCGCCGCGACCTGCTGCGGGGCGGTTGTTGCGGCCGCGGTCGTTGCGCTGGCGGTCGCCGCCGCGCTGACGCTCGCCGCCCTTGCGTTCCTGCTCGTCGCCCACCACACCGTTGCCGCCTTCAGCCAGTCGCTGTATCTCACGCTCCACCTCTTCGTTGGTACTCTCCTGTGCCAAGGCACTGGTCGACATAAGTTCCACCTGATAGTCCTCCAAGCGTTCGGGATATTCCTGACGGCGGTTCATCTCGATGATGGCCTTCACATCCTCGGCCTTGACAGCGATGAGGTCGTTCTCTCCCTCGTAGACATACCACATCACGCCGCGAAAGACATCGGTCTTCTTGTAGAGAGCGAGACCCTTCTTGAAGCGAATGGCCTGGTTGGCAGGCGGGAATTTCTTCAGGGCGTCAGCGTAGACCTCATACTCGAAGTTGAGACAGCACTTGAGCTTCCCACACTGGCCCGCAAGCTTCTGCGGGTTGGGCAGGATTTGCTGTGTCTTGGCCGAGGAGGTGGTGACGCTCTTGAAGGTCGTCAGCCACGTGGAGCAGCAGAGTTCGCGGCCGCAGGTTCCTATGCCTCCCACCTTGCCGGCCTCCTGGCGTACACCGATCTGCTTCATCTCGATGCGAACGTGGAACTCGTCGGCCAGCACCTTGATGAGTACACGGAAGTCCACGCGCTCGTCGGCGGTATAGTAGAAGATAGCTTTCGAATGGTCGCCTTGGAACTCCACGTCGTTGACCTTCATGTCCAGTCCCAGGTCGGCCACGATGCGGCGGGTGCGCAGCAGGGCGGAGCGTTCCTCCTTGAGGGTATCGGCCCAGCGGTCGATGTCGGCCTCCTTGGCGCGACGGAAGAGCTTACGGATGCTCTCACTTTCGGGGTTGATGCGATGTTTGCGCATCTGCAGGCGGCAGAGTTCGCCGGTGAGACACACGATGCCCACGTCGTGGCCCGGCTGTCCTTCCACGGCCACAATGTCGCCCTCTGTCACCTCCAGCCCGTCGGGCAGGCGGTAAAAATCCTTATGATTGTTCTTGAAGCGCACCTCCACGCAGTCGAAAGGACGGTCGGTGGGCTGGCGGATGCCTGCCATCCAATTGGTCGATGTCACCTTCGAGCAGCTCTGACGCTCGCAGGCTCCGACAGGCTTGTAGCACTCCGGCTTGTGGTTGCAGCCGCGACTGAGGAACGCCGGCTCATCGTATTTCACCCACGGGATATCGGGATCGGGTTCCAGATAGGGGTCCAGCTGGCTCTCCTCGCTGTGGTATTCCTCCACCTCGGGATTTTCTTTCTCTATGTTTTTCTTCTCCTGCTGGGCCTTGCGGCGGTCTTTCATGAAGTTGGCCAGGTCTTCCGCCGTGGCCACAGTCTCTTCGTCGTCGATTACGATGTCGGCGGGCAACGTCGGATCCGCCGTCTGCGGGGCGGCACTCTCGGCGGCGGCTATCTCTTTCTTTTTCTTATCTTTGTTTTCTTCCATAAATGTTCATTTTTACTTTAAACCCACTTATACCTCAAAACTTTCATCTCTTCTTCAGCGCCTTGCTCATACAGAAGGAGAGTTCCATGAGGGCTATCTTGGCGTAGGCGTTGCGTTCAATGGCGAAGAGTGCGTCGTCGAAAGCAGCCTCGATAAGTTCTATATTGTTGACAGTAATCATCTTGGGGAACTGAGCGTCGAACTTCTCGTCGCCGGACCCTATGGAGCAGGCGATACCTGCGGCACTGTTGAGGAAGCAGTCGCGCATCACCTTCTCGGCATAGAGCAGGAACCGTTTCAGCTGCTCGCGGTTGAGGGAGGCTATCTTGTCCACCTGTCCCGACAGTTCTTTCATCTTCAGTTTGAAGAGCATGCGTAGCCATCCCACCAGCAGCGCGGCATATTCGGGATTGGCCTCGTCGGCCCGCGGGCCCACACCTGCCTTGATGCGCAGCGTCTGCACACGACTCCTGATGGTCGGCAAGAGTTGCTCGTCGCTGTCGTCCACCATGAGGATAAGCGTCTGCGGAAGGGGTTCCTCGAGGGTCTTCAGCAGCTCGTTGGAGGCTTCGCGTTTCATGTGCGATGGCTTCCACACCACCACCATGCGCCAACCGCCCTCGTAGGGCTTCATGTTCAGCACCTCCACGAGGTGTGCCGCGTCAAGCTCGCGGATGAGGGAGGTCTTCACATCGCCCGACAGGCTCTCGTTGAAGTCGTGCAATGTACCGAGGGCCCGACTCTTCTTCATGAAGTCGTAGAAGTCGCCCATATAGTCCTCGGCGCTGACACTCGTCGACCCATTGGGGGGATTGGGGAAGAGGAAATGCAGGTCGGGGTGCATCAGCTGGCTGATTTTCTTGCAGCTGGGGCATTCGCCGCAGGAGTCGGCGCGCAACGCCCCGCCATCGTAGTGCTGGCGGTGTTCGCAGCAGAGATACTGCATATAGGCCCAGGCTATCTGCAGACTCCCGTCTCGCTCGTCGCCGAGGATGAGCTGCGCATGACTCACGCGCCCGCTATCGATTGTGGCAGTGATGCGATTGGCTATATCTGTTTGTCCGACAATGTCTTTAAACTGCATACTCATTCACTTTAAACTTGCAAATATACACATTTTTTTTATTTTAATAAAGAAAAACATATAAAGACAATTAAAAAAAAACATTCCCCGTCTCTACCCACGCCCCTCCTCCACAATGTCTTTTCGCTTTCATTCTGAAAAAAACTGACAATTTATATTCCAAATAACGACAAGGATGTGTGGACAGGGCGAGGATTTCTCTCCGTGTTGCAAACCTTGTGCAGTACTGGGCAAAAATGTGCCACGACCTTTTATTGCATCGAAAAAAAAAGTTATCATGTAAAAAAAAAGCGTATTTTTGACCACTGAACCCATGCAAGATAAACTTTATCAACAAACTGATTTAATGAATAATAGCAACAACACATAGTAAATCTAAAACCTAAAAAAAAACATCTAATGAAGAAAAAATTAAGATTTTTTGCTCTGCTCGCGGTGCTGATGGTACCCTGGGCGGCGAGAGCAGATGAGTTGACGGTTTGCACCAACACAACCTCTGACACAACGTACAAGCTCCCCATCTATGGTGCCTATTGCGACTATGGACACACCACGGAGAGCGTTTATCCCTCGCGGATGCTCAATGCATTAAGTGGGGGTACCATTACATCCCTCACCTATTATGCGGCCACCACACACGCGAATGTCAGTTGGTCGGGTACCTCATTCCGTGTCTACCTTGAGGAGGTGGACGACACCGTCTACTCCGAGAGCAACGGCCCGTGGAAAAAGACCTCCGCCGCCACCCTCGTCTACGAGGGGCCGTTGGCCGTAGTCAACCAGACACTGGAAATCCCACTCGACGATCCCTACACCTACGATGGCGGACATCTGCTTGTGCACATAGAGAACAATGGCGGTGCCCAGTGGGCACATGCCTATTTCCGCAAAGCCAGCACCACCCACCGATCCTCCGCATATAGGACCGAATATGGCACCCCTGCCTGGCCCACCAACGCTACATTCAGTTCATCTGAGACCGACCTGCCAATGTGCACGTTCACCTACTCCAGCGGTGACGCTTCCGTCTGCCGCGTCCCGAACGACCTCAGGGTGAGCGAAATCTCGGCCAACAATGCCACCTTCAGCTGGGTGGCCCGCAACGAAGAATCCGAATGGATTGTCTACCTCAACGGCGAGGAGTACACCTCCACCAGCGACACATTCTACACCTTCAACACCCTTAACGCCATGACCGTCTACACGGTCGGCGTACGCTCTGTCTGTGGGGCGGGCGACACCTCGCGCATGGCCACCGCCATGTTCCAGACCCCCTGCGCAGCCATCACCACCCTGCCCTACACCTGCGACTTTGAGGCCGCCAACACGGGAAGCTCCCCCCTGCCTTCCTGTTGGACCCGTGGTGCCACCTCCGCCAGCAACCCCTACGTTATAAATAACAGTGGCAATGCCCACAACTCCAATCGATTTCTTTATATCTACGGCAACTGTATCATCGCCGCCCTACCCGTCTTCGACACCACCGAAATCAACCTTGCGGAGACGCAATTGACGTTTTATGGCAAGAACGGCGGCGGTTCGGTCGATGTGCAGGTGGGTGCAATGAACGATCCGCTCGACAACAGCACCTTCCACCTGCTGGGCACCTTGACCCTTACCAACTCGCAGGCACACGAATTCTATGAGTTGCCGCTCCTTGGCTATCAAGAGGGCATGGGTGCCTATATCGCACTGCGCGGCACAACCACCTCAAACGCCTACATCGACGACATCA
Source organism: Bacteroidales bacterium (assembly GCA_017480525.1). Taxonomy (GTDB): domain Bacteria; phylum Bacteroidota; class Bacteroidia; order Bacteroidales; family P3; genus Colimorpha. The sequence continues at coordinate 41,379 of JAFVAM010000053.1, forward strand.
CCATCGAACCTGTCCCCGCCTGTTCGCGCCCCATAGTGGGAACAAGCACGGTGCTTGCCGACGAGGCCACCATCACATGGAGTTCTACGGGTACAAACTTCGCGGTCTACTACAAGAAGTCCAGCGATGCCTCCTACACCGAGCTGGACAACTTTGAGTCTACCGGCGACAACAACTATTCAGCCACACTCGAAGAACTCACTCCCTCCACAAACTACACCTTCTATGTGGTGGCTTTGTGCGACGATGATGCGACGCCACGCAGTGTCGATGCCTCCTTCACCACCTCCTGCGCTATGTTCAGTGCGGAGAACGATATGCCCCTCTATTTCGACTTCGAGGACATGCCTGCCGGCGCATCCTTCAGCCGTCCCTGCTGGAACCGTGTGAGCTTCGCCAGCAGCTACTCCACTTGGCCTCAGTCCTACAGCCAGACTGGTCCCGGAGGAGTGGGACAGCGCGCCGTTTACTTCTACACCGATGCCAATGCCTACCAGTATATCGTCATGCCTCCCATCGACGACCTCAGCAACTTGATGGTTTCCTTCAGCATGCGATACATCAGTTCCGGAGTGGGTATCACTGTCGGCGTGATGACTGATGCCAACGACACGGCCACCTTTACCCCCGTACGCTCGTTCCTCCCCTCGTCCACCAACAGCAGCACTTGGGACGACTGCGAGACAGTCCTTTCACAGTATGAAGGAGAAGGCCACTTCATCGCCTTCCGTATCATTCCGCCCACCGGCACCTCCGGTGGCGTGATGATGGATAATATCCATGTCGATATAGCCCCCTCCTGCATGCGTCCGGAGGTCATTTCCGTCAGCAATGTCTCAGCCTACAGCGGCCAGCTGCACATTGTCGATGTGAGCGAGGGCGGCAACTACTTGGTGGAACTTGTCCACGGAAACGACACCACCACCTTCAGCACGAGCGACACCATGGTCTCCCTCACCGAACTGGTACCCTCAACCTCCTATACCGTCCATGTATACAAAATTTGCCCCGACGGCGACACCACCACCCGCAGCACCAATGCCGCGTTCCAGACGCCCTGCGTGGCTGTACCCATCCCCTGGGAAGAAAACTTCAACAGCCTTCCGCAGTCTAACGAGGTCAGAAACCTCCTCTGCTGGGGATACTACAATGCCAGCTGGTCCAACGTCATGTCCGGCAACGGCATGGGCGACCTCTCCACCTCGTACAAACACATCAAATACGGCAGCAGCGAAGGCATGGACGGCAGCAACCATATCGTGCTCAACATCTATTCCACCGGAACATATCCATGGTTCGTCACCCCGCAGATTGACCTTTCCAGCGACGCAGCCTTGAGCTTTGACCTGGCCCTCAACAAATGGGGTACAACTCAGGCTCCGGCCGGCGACCTCTCCGACGACCGATTCATAGTGGCCGTCACCACCGACGGAGGAACCACCTGGACCCCCTTGGCCATGTGGGGAAGCGATTCCACACGCGACAACTATGTCTACGGCAACATCTCCTCCACCAGCGAGAATATTGTCCTCCCCCTCACTCAGTTCGTCGGCGACACCATCCGCATCGGTTTCTATGGCGAGAGCACTGTCAGCGGCGACGACAACTCGATCCGCATCGACAATATCACGGTTAGCAGCATGAACTGCATGCCTCCGGCAAGACTAACGGTGACGAATGTCGCCTCCGAGGAGGCCACGTTGGCGTGGATTGGCAGCGGCAGTTACGAATACCGCTATGCTCCCGCCGCCGACACCTCCAACTGGGTCACCGGCACCACCTCCGACACCACTATTACGCTCACCAACCTCAACGCCAGCACCTACTACCTCTTTATGATACATACTGACTGCGGCGCCGACGGTGTCAGCCGCTGGACCTCGACCGCATTCCGCACCGAGTGCGGCGTCATCTCTGTCCTGCCCTGGAACGAGACCTTCCAGAGCTACACCGCCGAAGCCGGCGCAGGCGAAGCCAGCAGCATCACCAACATCCCCTGCTGGGATGTCTACCAGACCAACGGAAACCTCAGCTTTGTGCAGAGCAGCTGGAACCACGAGGAAGGCGGTGCCAATGCCGTCCGCATCTATGCTGGCAACAACTATCCCACCTACATGGTCCTGCCTACTTTCGAAGAGGATCTGGAGAACCTGATGTTCACATTCTGGAGCAACTTCGACAACACCACCCTCCACATGGTAGTGGGCTACATGACGGACGGAAGCCTGACCAGCTCCTTCGTACCTCTGGACACCATCTGGGCCGCCACCGATAGCGACCGCAACCTGTGGACCTACAACGAGGTGATTTTCCCTGCCGGTGCCGAAGGCCGCATCGCCTACCGCTTCTATGGTAGCGGCACCACCAATGTGCGCCTCGACGACTTCACCGTCATGCTGGCCCCCTCTTGTAGGCGTCCGCAGAGTGTCTCTGTAAGCAATATCACTGCAAGCAGTGCCGACGTTGCCATCGTCGACCCCGGCGAAACCAACAACTATCACTATACCATCCTGCGGGACGGTGTGGTTGTGGACAGTGG
>JAFVAM010000054.1 GCA_017480525.1 Bacteroidales bacterium
ATTCCACATCCTCCTGCGAGAAGTCGAGTTCCAGCTCCAGAAGCGAGGTAAGGTCGAGCAACTGCTGGCGCATCCGTTTCAGTTCGTTGGCATAGCCGCCACGCAACTGACTGACGGCCAGCCGGTGCTGCGCCGGTGTGGCAGCATCGATGAGGTCGGCCACGGCTTCGGCCTGCGAGAGGTTGAGCTTGCCACCGAGGAAGGCCCGCATGGTAAACTCGCCGGGTTCTGCCATCCGCGCCCCCGCCTCGAGCAGAAGCCTCACTATCGTCTGCTGCACATAATGCGATCCATGGCATGAAATCTCCACCATCTCCTCGCCGGTGTAGCTGTGTGGTGCGGGGAACCACACGGCCAGCACCTCGTCCACCAGTTCGCCGTCGGTCTGGAAGCGGGCAAAATGGGAATGGCGCGGAAGCATGGTATCGACCGCGAGGAACCGCAGCGCATAGGCCTTGGCCTGCGGCCCGCTGAGGCGCACCACTGCCACCCCGCCCACTCCCGGCGGAGTGGAGACAGCCACTATGGTCTCACTGTCCATCCTTGCTTTCGGCTATATATTGGTCGCCATAGAGAGACTTCATCTCCTCGTCCGTAAGGCCGAGATCAACCTTCACCTTGTAGATATTGGGATAGGCCAGGACCAGCGTCAACACAGAGACCATGGCCAGCATGAGCAGCACCGTCTGCGCGGAGAGTACCGTCAGCACACAAAGGAACACCACCTCGCCCAGCACGGTCATATAGACCGACCGGATGAGGTCGCCATAGCCCGCCAGCTTGGCCTGCAAGCCCTCTTCCTTATATTTAAGGTTGGGGATGCGCTTGCGGAGCACCAACAGCACCATGCTGACAGACAGCACGGCCAGCACACACCCCGCCACCAGCATCCAACGGGTCACATATTCGCTCTGCGGCAGGAACTCCCAGCGGCCTGCATAGAGGAACAGCGAGGCGGCAATCGCCGCCGCCACCGACCCCCAGAGACCCCACTGCGCTGACCGCTTGATTCTGTTTGTTTCTTCTTTATACATTGTTCTCTATAGTTTAAGGTATTTTGCGGTAAAGGACTCCTTGCAGTTCACGAGTGCCTCCGGCGTACCGGCGAAGACCACGCGCCCCCCCTCATCACCTCCCTCGGGTCCCATGTCTATCACCCAGTCGGCCACCTTGATGATGTCGTGGTGATGCTCGATGACGATGATGGAATGTCCCCTCTCTATGAGGCTGTTGAAAGCTGCGAGGAGTTTCTGTATGTCGTGCATGTGCAATCCCGTGGAGGGTTCGTCGAAGATGAAAAGCATAGGCCTCTCGGCCTCACCCTTCACGAGGTATGACGCCAGCTTGATGCGCTGGCATTCGCCGCCGGAGAGCGAACTCGACGACTGGCCGAGTTTCAGGTAGCCGAGCCCCACGTCCTGCAACGGCGTGAGGCGAGAATGGATGGTGCGTGTCTCGACGTCGTCGAAGAACTCCACGGCCTGGTCCACCGTCATCTCCAGCACATCGCTGATGGACTTGCCCTTGTACAGCACCTCCAAGGCCTCGTCCTTGTAGCGGCTGCCGTGGCACTCGTCGCAGAGCAGGTGTACATCGCTCATGAACTGCATGCTGACGGTGACATAGCCCTCGCCCTGGCAGTTCTCGCAGCGACCGCCTTCCACGTTGAAGGAGAAAAAGCCGCCCTTGTAGCCGCGGGCTTTGGCGAGGGGCTGTCTGGCATAGAGGTTGCGCACCTCGTCGAAGACCTTCATGTAGGTGGCGGGATTGCTTCGCGACGAGCGTCCGATGGGATTCTGGTCCACCATTTCCACGCCGGCAATCATCCGCACGTCGCCGTCTAACGAGATGCAGCTGCCCACATAGTCCGTGGCACCGTCGAAGCGCCTCTGCAGCACGTCGAACAACACACGTCTCACCAAACTCGTCTTGCCCGAACCCGACACACCGGTCACCACCGTCAGCACTCCGAGCGGCATGTCCACGTCCACCTGACGTAGGTTGTTGCAGTAGGCGCCGTGAATGGAGATGCGGTCGCGCCAGCGGCGGCGGCTCGCCGGGACGGCAATCGCCCTGCGTCCCGTCAGGTAGTCGGCTGTCAGCGACCCTTTGGCCTTGGCCAACCCCTTGGGGGGGCCGGAATAGACCACCTCGCCCCCCAGACGTCCCGCTCCAGGGCCGATGTCTATCAGCCAGTCCGCCGAGCGGATGATATCCTCGTCGTGTTCCACCACGATGACCGTATTGCCCAGGTCGCGCAGGCGCTTCAGCACCCCGATGAGCCGTTCGGTGTCCCTCGAATGGAGGCCTATCGACGGCTCGTCGAGAATGTACATCGAACCCACCAGCGAGCTGCCAAGCGATGTGGCCAGGTTGATGCGCTGGCTTTCGCCGCCACTGAGGCTGTTGCTCATGCGGTTCAGCGTCAGGTAGCCCAACCCCACGTCCACCAGATATCCCAGACGGTTCTTGATTTCCGTCAGCAGGCGCGTCGTCGTCTCCACCTCGCTCTGCGTCATCCGCTCTTCAATGTGGTCGAACCACTGCGCCAGCCGCTCCACGGGCATCTCCGTCAGTTCACTGATGCTGCGCCCGTCCACCTTGACATATTCGCTGTCCTTCCTCAGGCGACGTCCCTTGCACTCCGGGCAGACGGTCTTGCCACGATAGCGGGCCAGCATCACGCGGTATTGTATCTTATAACTCTGGCTTTCCACCCATTTGAAGAAGCCGTCGATGCCCTCCCACACGCCGTCGCCATGCCAGAGGACGCTCTTCTGCTCCTCGGTGAGTTGGTAGTAGGGTGTGTGTATGGGGAAGTCGATGACGGCCGCATGGCGTATGAACTCGCGCTTCACCTCCTGCATCTTGTCGCCATTCCAGCACACCACGGCATTCTCATAGATGCTCTTGCTCTTGTTGGGCACCACCATGTTCTCGTCGATGCCGATCACGCTGCCGTAGCCCTGGCATGTGGGGCATGCGCCATAGGGGTTGTTGAAGGAGAAGAAGTTGGGATTGGGTTTCTCAAAGGTGATGCCGTCGGCCTCGAAGCGATTGGAGAAGGACACAAGCGTCCCCTTTCCGTCCATGATGGCGCAGGCGCCGCGTCCCTCGAAGAAGGCACTCTCGACGCTCTCCCCCACCCTGGCAACCATCTCGTCGTCGCCATGCTTCACCTC
>JAFVAM010000055.1 GCA_017480525.1 Bacteroidales bacterium
AGGATGCGCGCTGGCTCGACCGTGGCAGCCTCGAAAGCGTCGACTGGCTACCGGCGGACCGCGACCTCGTGCGGAGGCTCAAAAACGGCAAGCGCAGCGTGCACACAGAAACTGAATTCAAGCCATAGACGCAACTCACGAATGCAAAGATATTTTCTTTCATTCGCAGTCCCACATGTACTCCCGCAGCGGCACCTTGCCCGCAAGGGTGAGGCGGACGCCTTCGGCTTCGAGGAGGGCGGACTGGCCGGGGAAGTGGGGTGCGAGGCGCCCCGCTGCATTCACAACGCGGTGGCACGGCAAATCGGCGTCGGGGGCGCTACGCATGATGCGGCCGACGAGGCGCGAATGATTTGGCCAGCCACACAACTCTGCGATGCGACCATATGTCAGCACACGGCCGCGCGGTATCTGGCTCACAATTTCATAAACGTCGGCACGCAGGCTCTCCATGGACGGTTGTTTCATGCTGCAAAAATACATCTTTTCCTCAATGCAACAAAAAAATATTTTGCCAGTTCGTTTATTCTTTGTACCTTTGCACCTCAAAATAATACAATTAGATGAAGAAAATCCACACCCTATTGATGGCTGCCCTGTGCCTCGTCGCCGTGGGCTGCAAGCAGAAGACCCACGAGAAGCAGACCGACATGCAGTATCGTCCGCTGGGCAATACGGAACTGATGGTGAGCGAAATCAGCATCGGCTGTGGCGGCTTCGAGAAGATCGACAGCGCGGCGTCGCTCGAACTGATGACCATGGCGCTGGACAGCGGCATGAACTACCTCGACCTCTACGACTGCACCCCCAAGACACGCTCCAACATCGGCTACGCCCTCCAAGGCCGCCGCGACGAGATGGTCATCCAGGGCCACATCGGCACCATCTACAAGGACGGCCAGCACTGCCGCACACGCGACGTGGAGGAGGCCAAAGCCGGCTTCGAGGACCTCCTGGAACGCCTCCACACCGACCACATCGAGGTGGGCATGATCCACATCACCGACAGCCACGAGGAGTGGGAGGCCATACAGGACTCGCCTTTCCTCGACTATGTCTTCCAGCTGAAGAAAGAGGGCAAAATCAAACACATAGGCCTCAGCAGCCACAACGCCGAGGTGGCCCTGCGCGCCGTCAAAAGCGGATGGGTAGAGGTACTGATGTTCAGCCTCAACCCCGCCTTCGACCGCCTGCGCGGCGGCGCCACGCCGTGGGAGAAAGGCGCCATGGACAACCTGCAGGCCGGCATCGACCCTGTGCGCGTGGAACTCTACGACTACTGCGCCACGCACCACATCGGCGTGACAGTGATGAAAACCTTCGGCGGCGGCGGACGCCTGCTCGACGCCAAGACATCGCAGCTCGGCGTGGCCTACACGCCGGAGCAGTGCATCGCCTACTGCCTCGCCAAGCCCTGCATCTCCACCTGCATCCTCGGCATCGACAATCTCGACGAACTCAAAGCCGACCTCCACTGGATGCACGCCACCGAGGCCGAGAAGGACTACACCCAGGTCACCCCGCGCGAGAAACCCACCCTCGGAGGCGACTGCACCTACTGCAACCACTGCTCGCCCTGCACCGTGGGCATCCCTATCGCCCGCGTCAACGAGCTGCTCGACAAGGCCGAGCGCGACGGCCTCACGCCCGAGCTGCAGGCCCAATACAACGCCCTCGCCAAGCATGGCTCCGACTGCACCCACTGCGGCGCCTGCCTCAGCCGCTGCCCCTTCGGGGTGGACATCCCCAGCCGCATGGACGCCGCCCGCACCCTCTTCGGCCACTGACCCCAAGATTGAAAAAAAATCCCCAAAAGGAGACCACTCCATCGCCACCCCGGAAACCCCGTCCGGGGTGGCGATTTTGCTGTATATCAACATTTTGCAATAATTTTGCACCCCTGCGGAAGCACATCTCGAAAGCATCACCGCAACTGCCTGATACTTAACACCAAAGCCTTACCAACTCCTACCCAACTCCTACCCAACTCCTACCATGGTAGGAGTTGGTACGGTTCAGATAAGGCGATGGGAGATGCCGCTATCCGTGGCGACAGGGCCATAATCCGGCATCTTCAACGATGTCCTTGACCGCGCCGAGAGCGGAGGTCATCCCCCGGCACAGTGGACCACCACACGCCCTGCGACACCCAATACTTTGCCGGCAAAAGGCTGCAAAAGCCTGGCAAGGGTTTTATCTACTGGAATTCCATGCACTTGAATGTGCCGTCAGGAAAAAAAAATTTGGCCGTATCGGAGAAAAAGCGTATCTTTGCATTTCCGAATATTTGACCCTAACGAGATGAAAAACATACGCAACTTCTGCATCATTGCGCACATCGACCACGGCAAGAGCACGTTGGCCGACCGTCTGCTGGAGGTGACCAACACCGTCAGCCAGCGCGAAATGCAGGACCAGGTGCTCGACGACATGGAGCTGGAAAAGGAGCGCGGCATCACCATCAAGAGCCACGCCATCCAAATGAACTACCGAGTCCCCGAAGCGGGGGCCTCGCCCTTTGCCGGGCAGAACTTCACACTGAACCTCATCGACACGCCGGGCCATGTGGACTTCAGCTATGAGGTGAGCCGCGCCATAGCAGCCTGCGAGGGTGCGCTGCTCGTGGTCGACGCCACGCAAGGCATCCAGGCGCAGACCATCAGCAACCTCTATCTGGCCTTGGAAAACGACTTGGAAATCATCCCCGTGATGAACAAGATAGACCTCGACAGCGCCATGCCCGAAGAGGTGGCCGACGAGATTGTGGACCTGCTGGGCTGCAAACCCGAAGAAATTCTGCGCTGCTCGGCCAAGACGGGCATGGGTGTGCCGGAAATTCTCGATGCCATCGTGGAGCGCATCCCCGCGCCCCAGGGCGACCCGGCGGCTCCGCTGCAGGCCTTGGTGTTCGACTCCGTCTTCAACCCCTTCCGCGGCATCATCAGCTATTTCCGCATCATGAACGGCACCTTGAAGACCGGCGACCACGTGAAGTTCTTCTCCACCGGCCGTGAATACGATGCCGACGAAATCGGTGTGCTGCGTCTCAACATGGAACCCTGCAAGGAGCTCAGCGCCGGCAATGTGGGCTACATCATCAGCGGCATCAAGACCTCCAAGGAGGTGCGCGTGGGCGACACCATCACCCACGTCAACGCCCCTTGCGAGAAACCCATCGAGGGTTTCGAGGCCGTGAAGCCGATGGTCTTCGCGGGCGTATACCCCGTGGACACCGACGACTACGAGGAACTGCGCGCCAGCCTCGAGAAGCTGCAGCTCAACGATGCCAGCCTCACCTTCGAGCCTGAATCGTCGCTGGCCCTGGGTTTCGGATTCCGCTGCGGATTCCTCGGCCTGCTGCACATGGAGATTGTGCAGGAACGCCTCACGCGCGAATTCAACATGGATGTCATCACCACGGTGCCCAACGTGCAATACAAGGTGAAACTCACCAACGGCAACGAGATCGACGTCTACAACCCCTCCGGCATGCCGGAGCCGAACAATATCAGCGAGGTGTATGAGCCTTATATCCACGCACAGATTATCACCAAGTCCGACTTCATCGGACCGGTCATCAAACTCTGCATGGACAAGCGCGGGCAGCTGAAGAACCAGAACTACCTCACCACCGACCGCATCGAGATCACCTTCGACCTGCCGCTGGGCGAGGTGGTGTTCGACTTCTACGACAAGCTGAAGTCCATATCCAAAGGCTACGCTTCCTTCGACTACTACATCAACGGCTACCAGCCGTCGAAACTCGTCAAGCTGGAGATTCTCCTCAACGGCGACCCTGTCGATGCGCTCTCCACCCTCACCTATGTGGACAACGCCTACCCCATCGGACGCAAGATGTGCGAAAAGTTGAAAGACCTCATCCCGCGCCAGCAGTTCGATGTGGCCATCCAGGCCGCCATAGGCAGCAAAATCATCGCCCGCGAGACCGTGCGCCAGGTGCGCAAGGACGTGACAGCCAAGTGCTACGGAGGCGACATCACGCGCAAGCGCAAACTCCTCGAAAAGCAGAAAGAAGGCAAGAAGCGCATGCGCCAGGTGGGCAACGTGGAGGTGCCGCAAAGCGCTTTCCTCGCCGTGCTGAAACTGGATTAACCAACAAGAAAACATTATAGTTTATGAAACGTATCTTTCGCTTTTTCGCCCTGGCTGCCGTGGGTACGGCACTGATGGGCATGGTCTCCTGTGGCAAGGACGAGGAGAAGACGAGTGAGGAGGACATTGTCATCACAGAATCGGCCACCTACGCCGTGTACTTCAACAACAACGTCATTGCCGCCGGCGACACAGTGGTCTGCCAGCCCACGTTGAGCGACATGCGGAACGGGCTGGCACGTTTCGACTTTCTCTTCTTCAACAAGACGGAGACGCCGGTGTCCTCGATGGTGAAGCTTGAAATGGCGGACGGGCCCTCGTCGATGAACCACGTGTTGGTATGCGGCGGAGCCAACAACCAGTGCATGGAGCAGGACTGTCCCTGGACCTCGGAAGCCTACCCCATCGAGCCGGGCCTCGACACCCAACACCCGCTCTCCGTGGAGTTCACCCCCGGCACCGGCGAGCAAGCCGTGTATCGTCTGCGTGTCATGGAGCAGGGCAAGACGGACAACGCACAGATTATCTATTTCAACGTCATCCTTTGACGAGTTGCCGCTCATAGCGGCGCATCAAGGCAAGATACCACAGCAGCAGGGACACCGATACCAGTGCCCCTGCTGTCGCATAGAGAGTCAGCGACAGCAGGAAGCGTCCACTCGCAACACCCACGGCGACAGCCGCCAAACGAAGCAGGCAGAGAACGACGAAGAAACGGAACTCGACGTTCTGGACAGAGAAGACGATGGAAAGAAAAGTCAACGGCGTGGAGCCGAGCGAAAGGAACATCCACGGCAACAACAGCCTCACGTAGAGACCGCAGCCATCCCACTTGCTGCCGAACAGGAAGGAGAGGATGGGTTCGCCCCACACGGCCATCATCCCGCACACCGGCAGGGCGACGACGCCGACCACAAGCAAATAGCGCACGATGGGGCGCCATATACTCTCTTTGGAGCGCACGGCTTCGGCGGTGCGGGCATAGAGGACACGCTCGCCGACCCCGTTGACCATCAGGGCTGGACGGCTGGTAACCATCAAGGCAAGAGCAAAAAGCCCCATCTCCGCGCTGTCGACGTACAACGCCAGCCAGAGGAACGGAAGATTGTAGGAGAAGGCATTGACGAAATCCTTGGTAGCCACGAAGAAGGGCATACGACGATACTTCAACGCTGCATCCAAGCGCTGCCTTCGCGTAGTCGGCGGCAAATGCAAAGCGCGGAGCCGCAGGCGAAAATAGAGGTTGGACACCGTTTGGCTTGCCACGACACCGAGGGGCATGCCCGAACGGTGGAACCCCAACAGACCCAGCACCGCTTTGATCACTGCCGTGGCCAAGGCGTTGAGCGTGACGTTGGCGGCAATGGTGCGATAGTGGCGCACACGGTTGAACAACTCCGTGTAGACCCGCGACGACCCTGCAAGAAAGACCATGGGGGGAATGAGCAGGGCAATCGTCCCCAGTTGTGCGAAGTTGCCCGGCAAAGCGTGGCTGAAACAAAGTACGGCCACCACCGCCAACAATATAAACGACACCAACATGTTAAGCCGCAGCGCAAAGCGCGCCACCGCTGCACTCTCCATCTCATCATCGGCAGACACAATGGCCATCTCATATTTCCATGTAGAGGCAATGACCAATACCTCGATGTATGAAAAAAAGATATTGAAGAGTGCGAAATCTTCGGGAGAAAAGATGCGCAAGAGTACCAAATAGGCCGCGAAAGCGATGAACTGCGCCACCACGCTGCCGCTCATCAGAGTGGCCATCTCACGCAGTATCTTCGAACCTGTTATGCGCTCCTTCAAAGTCATGGCGGTCAGATTTCACCGTGGTATTTACGCAGCACCCACTCCGTTCCAAGCAGCAACACGAGGATCAGCATCAACCAGGGCAATCCCAAAAGTTCCGAATAACGCGTGTGGGTATAGATGGTGGGCTTGAGGGCAAGGAGTTCGTCGCGCAAGTCGTCTATCTGGTCGGGATAGACCATGCGTCCACCAGAAACGGCACTGATAGTGCGCAAGAGCGTGTGGTCGGCAGTGAGGTTGGCCTGCTCGAGATGTGTTGCCTCGACCACAAAAGAGCCCTCATCGACGAGGGTGGCATCGTTGTAGGAAGTGGATGCCCTGTAGCGATAGAGACCCTCCGGCAACCTGCCGAGAGTGAGTTCATAACCATCCCCACGCCGTGTGAACTCGTAGTCTCCATCGACGGAATCGCCAAAGAGAGAGAACATGGCCGCCGGACTGTTGAAGAGTTCATAGGCCTCGTTGTAGAGCTGTGCACGGACCACGATGGCGTCGGCATCGGAATAGCTCCGGTCGGTCTCAACAATAAAACGATTCCGGTTGTCGGTGGCGGCGGCGAAAGTGACGATTTGGCTCACCAGACGGTCAAAATGCTCGTGGGAGGCGTTGTTCTGGAAATCGGAAATCCGCCATTTCCACAGCCCCTCTCCCCACACAAAGACACGGCGCTGCGGCCCTTGCGAGGTGGCAGCCACCAAGGGTTGGCGTGTGTCAATGTTTCCCAGACGAGCAGAAAAGAGCGTTTGCAGCGATGCATTGACCCTGCCTTCGCCAAACGGAACGTCGAGCGGCGGCATCTGCTCGAAGGCTTCCCCGTCAGAGGGATCGAAGTTGAACAGCGAGAAGTTTTCGTTGAACACTGCCGTCATCTCGTTGGACTTCTTTGCCTTTGCCACAATTTCCAGCCCTGAGTGCAGGGCGTTGAATCGCGGAATGTCCGTCTGAACACCGACAATAAAGACCATAGGCAGGCCATCGAGTTCGCGTGGAACCTGTCGCATGGCCGACGGTAGATTGTGGAGGAAAACAAGGCTGTAGTTGGAATCCTTGATGTTGACCTTCGAGGTTTGCAGAGCCTCGGCTAGCACGACACGGGCCTCATAGTTGGGATTGCTTTCCACAGCCTCCTTCAGGGCACCGAGGTCGGGATGTGGCGCATGGCCCACGATGAGCGCTTTGCGTCGTCCGTCGATCACGTCGGCATAGAACGAGAGCACATTGTTGCTCCGCTCCACCTCGTTTTCGGCCACCGAGAGGTCGACAACATAGCGATGCATCCCCTTTTCCTCTGCCGGGAGGGAAAACGAGAGTGTGGCACTGAAATTGTCGTCGGAATAGTCCACTGCCTGCGAAACCAGCGAGCGGCCTTTCTCATCGACAATAGCCAGCACGGCATGTTGGCCACGCAACAAGTGTGCATTGATGGTGACCTCAACCGGGAAAGAGGTTCCGAGATAGGCGATTTTGTTGTGTCGCAGGTTGGTGAGAGCAGCGTCGCACCGTGGCATGGTGTCGCCCAAGGCCACGGTGTAGACCGGCACTCCAAGGTGTTCGACAACACTGACAGGATTCTGGCCATGATTGTTGATGCCGTCGGAGGCGAGTACCACAGCGGAAACGTCGGGACGCACGGCATCGAACAGCACTCCGAGGTCGGTCCGTCCTGTGTTGGAAGCATCAGATTCGAGTGCCACATCACAATGGTCGGAGAGGCCATCCCCAAGAACTGTCAGCCGGAAAGAGGAGTCCGAGCACAGCTGTACCGACTGCGAGCAGTCCTCAATCAGATCCACACGAGGTTTCTGACGCTCATGCACCGTGCGTCGCGCCACCGGAGCCAGCAGCAGCAGGGCAATGACCGACACCGCAACGAAACGCACCGCTGACATCAGCACGTTGAGCCAACGGTCAAAACGGTACCCCCAACGATAGAGCACCGCCGCATAAGCAGCCCCCACCAGCAGGCAGAGCAGGACGAAATACCATGGATAGTCGATTAGCATTGAGGCGTTTTTTTTAGGGTTTGAGTGATTGCGGTTCAGTTGCCGTAGACGAGGGTGCTGAAGCACTCGGGGGCGAAGCGTTCCTGTGCCACGCGTCGCAGGTCGTCAGCACTGACGGAAAGCAGGTCGGCCTCCATTTCCTCAAGGGTGTTCACGTGGTCATAACTCAAGTAAGCCTTGCCGATGCTCTGCATCTCGTTCATGCCGAAGTCATCGTTGATGGCCATCTGGCCGACGAGCTGACGTTGGGCAGCGCGAAGTTGGTTGTCCGTCAAAGGCTGTTCGGCCATACGTATCAGCTCCTCGACGATGAGCCGACGGGCGCGTTCCTGCGCGTCGAGGTCCACGCCGGCATAGATATAGAACAGCCCCGTATCGGAAAAAGGCACATATTGCGACTCGATGCTGTAGCAGAAGCCGTAGCGTTCACGGATGGCCACATTGAGGCGCGAATTCATGGCCGGGCCGCCAAGTATGTTGTTGAGCAACGTGAAAGCAGTCTTGTCGCCATGGTAGATGTCCGGAGCCTCACAGCCCACAAGGATATGCGCTTGATGGGTGTGACGGTTCACATAGCGGTCGAACTGCCGGAACACCGGTCGACACGAGCGGTCAACAGCCGAAGGATGGTTTTCGTAGCCGCCGAAATATTTCTCACAAAGGCGAACCAGACGCTCGAACTTCACATCGCCACTCACCGACACCACCATACGCGACGGCGTATAGTTGTTGCGCATGAAACGCTTGATACTCTCTGGCGTGAAGTGCTTCACGTTGCGTTTCTTTCCTAAGATATTGTGAGCCAAAGGATGTCCTTCATAGGCGAACTCCTCATACTGGTCGTAGATCAACTCGGCAGGCGAATCGCTGTAGGAATTGATTTCCTCCAGCACCACATCGCGTTCCTTCTCTATCTCCCGAAGGGGGAAGGTGCTGTGGAACAGGATGTCAGCGAAAAGTTCAAGGCAGCGTTCAAGATGCTCGCTTAGCGACGAGGCATAAACACAGGTCTCCTCTTTGGTGGTGAAGGCGTTGAGTTCGCCCCCCACACCATCGATGCGGTTCAGAATGTGGTAGGCGCGACGATGCTCGGTACCCTTGAAAAGAGAATGCTCGATGAAGTGCGCCATTCCCTCATCGCTTCCCTCTTCGTCGCGCGATCCGACGTTGATATACACGCCGCTATAGGTGACCCTCGACGGCGTGTGGCTCAGGATTATCTTGATTCCGTTTGGAAGAGTGTGATATTCGTACACGGTCAAAAATATAGTCTAATCACAAAATATGTTTTCTATTAACAGCGAAAAAAGGATTTTATTGTGTACGCGCAACAAGCATTCTTCATCAAACAGAATTCCAATCCTCGTCGACATAGAGATCGGCATCGACAGATGCGATGTGTTGCAGCGCGGCATCGTTGGTGGCCTCGGTGTGGCCACTGACAGCCGCAAAGGGGGCAAATTGTGCGGCACGGTTTGCCAGCGGCATACGCGGATGACGACGCGGTTCGTAGTGTGGCAGGTCGATAATGTCTTCGTATTCGTCCATATTTTTCTTTTTTCTATATTCTTCACCAGCATGATACAGCCTACGCCTTGTGACCACCTATCTGGAGATTGCGCTCACGCGCGGTGGCTCCTTCGCTGAAATTGAGTCCCTTGAGAAGCGCATTTTTGCCGAATTTCGCCTTGATGGCCACCTGCACCTGCTGCAGGCGGTGTTCTTTTTCGAGGGCCTCGTTGAACGCTCTCTCTTTGAGAGCCTCCGCTTCGACATCGGCAAAAAGGTCAAGTTGGCGCGGCACCTCACGGATGGCATCTTCGGCCACCACATGGTTTACCACCACGGTGAGCCGACGCACGAGAAGGCTCTTGTTCACCGTGCGGTCGAAGATGTCGGCCACAGCGGCAGAAATGAGGCGAGAAGAAGAGGTGGGGCGCGGCAAATTGGCCGAACCGTGAGCACTCTTGGGAACCTCGCGACCATAATGGTCAAGTACCACCTCGTCTTTATATTGCGCCCGAAGCTGTTTGTTGTGGAGGTTTTCCACATCGTAGCCCACAGCCAGGACCACCTGGTCGGCCACAAGGCCTTTGGCCACGAGTTTCAAAGCCATGCTGTCAGCCATCTCGAGCGCCACAACGCGAGCCTTGTCGCTTTCGTAGGGTTCTGTAAGCACCTGGCCGTTGGAAAAGGAGTTGGTCTCCGGGCGATAGGCCTTGACGAGGTCGATGGTGCAGGGTTCCCAGCCCCAGGCGTGGTCGATGAGCAGCTCGGCATTGACGCCGAAGAGCTGGTAAAGGAGATTCTCGTTCTCTATGGAACAACGGGCGAGCTTGCCCATGGTGTCAATGCCGTAGGCCGCCAGACGGTGGGCGATGCCGCGCCCCACGCGCCAGAAAGAGGTGAGCGGGCGATGGTCCCATAGCTGACGGCGGTAACTCATCTCGTCGAGTTCAGCGATGCGTACGCCGTCCTTGTCGGCAGGCATCTTTTTCGCCACGATGTCCATGGCCACCTTGCAAAGGTACATATTGGTCCCGATGCCGGCGGTGGCAGTGATGCCGGTCTCGCGCAGCACGTCGCGAATCATGGTCATGGCCAACTCGCGGGCCGTCATGCGATAGGTGGCAAGATAGTTGGTGACGTCCATGAAGACCTCGTCGACAGAATAGATGTGAATGTCCTCGGGAGCGATGTATTTGAGGTAGATGTCGTAGATGCGGGAACTCATCTTGATATAGTGCGCCATGCGCGGTGGAGCAGCGATATAGTCCACCTCCCAGTCGGGGTGGGCGCGAAGGTCGATGTCGGACACCGAACGGCCAGTGAAAAAACCTTCGGGCGAATGGCAGAGACGGTCGAAGTTGACGTCGCGCAGCACCTCCACCACCTCGAAAAGCCTTGCGCGGCCGCCGATGCCATACTGCTTGAGCGAGGGCGATACGGCGAGGCAGATGGTTTTCTCGGTGCGGCTGGCGTCGGCCACAACAAGGTTGGTGGTCAGCGGGTCGAGACCGCGCTCCACACACTCCACCGAGGCGTAGAACGACTTGAGGTCGATAGCTATATATGTACGTTGCGGGGAGTTCATCTTGCGGCCTCCTCCAAGGTTCCAGCAATTTTGTCTGCGTTCATGCTCCGCGCCGAGGCATCGAAGATTTCCTTGTACAGGCCTCCTTGACGGTAGACCTCGTCGGGCGATCCACTCTGCACACAGTGGCCCGTGTCAAGGACATAGAGGCTGTCGCTATCGATAATCTGGCCAATATTGTGGCTTATGACGATGACGGTGCGGCCCTGCTTGATGGCATCGATGGAATTCTTGATTTGCTCAGTGGCGATGGCGTCGAGGCTCGCCGTGGGTTCGTCGAGGAAGATGACGGGTGGATTTTTGAGGAACATACGGGCAATGGCAATGCGCTGCTGCTGACCGCCGCTGAGCTGGGTGGCGTTGGAGTTGAAACCGTCGGGCAGAGCCATCACCTGGTCGTAGATATAGGCCTGACGGGCGGCCTCAAGAACCTCGTCGTGGGTGGCATCGGGTCGGCCATAGCGTATATTCTCCTCGATGGTGCCGCTGAAGATATGGTTCTTCTGCAACACGAGGCCGATGTTGTCGCGGAGGGCCTGGGTGTCCCATTCGGCGAGAGGGACGCCGTCGAGGGTGATGGAGCCGCTGTCGGGGGAATAGAATTTGTCCAGCAGGTTGACAATGGTACTCTTGCCTGCTCCGCTGAGACCCACGAGGGCGGTGGTGCGGCCGGGCTCGATGGTGAGCGAGAGGTCACGGATGGCGTGGGTGCCGTTGGGGTAGGAGAACTCCACATGGCGCAGCTCGAAGCGGCCCTCCACGAGACGGGGCGCATGCTTGCCGCTCTCTTCCACCTCGGCCTCGGCATCGAGGATGCCGAAGAAACCTTCGGCGTAGACCAGGGCATCGTTGAGGTCATCGTAGATGCGGTGGAGCTGACGGATAGGAGCACTGACATTGGAGAAGAGCATGACGTGGTACATGATTTTTCCAATGGACATGCCAGGATAATCGGTGAGAACAAGGTAGGCCGTGAGGATGATGATAAGCACAGTGCCGATCTGCTCCACGAAGGTCTTCAGGCCCTCGTAGAGGAAAGAGATACGGCGAGTCTGCATCTGTTGGTCGGTACTCTGCTCCTGCAGGGCAGCCTGCTTGGCGGCTTCAACCTGCTCGCGGTTGAACGACTTGATGACCCCCATGCTCTCGATGATGTTCAGGATGCCGCTGCTGAGCTGCTGGTGGGTGCCGAAGACGCGGTGGCGCCAGCCTTTCATGCGGCGACCCTGCACGGCGGTAATCCAGAAGTAGACGGGGATGATGGCCGTGGCCACAAGACCTACATAGACGTTGGCGGCATACATCAACACCAGGGCCAGCACGGCGCTGGTGAAGAGCGGCAGGATGTCGATGAAGAAGTTCTTCACGGTGTTGCTGAGGCTCATGATGCCACGGTCGATGCGGGTCTGCAACTTGCCGGGTTCGTTGCCGTCGGCACTGAAAAAGGCCATGCGGAACTGGAGAATACGGTCCACCACGCGCAGCGAGAGGTCGCGGCTGACGGTGATGCGTATCTTCTCGCCGAAGAGACGCTGACCGAAGGTGATAAATGCCGCCAACACCTCCTTTCCTAACAGCACTGCACTGATAATAACCAGTATGCGTGCCGCCCGGCTCCACTGGAAGCCGCCGTCGAGGTGCAACAGAGCGTTGATGGCGTCAACAGCACGGTCGAGCACTACGGCGTTGACCTGAGCCATGAGTGAGCCTACAAAAGTGAGTACCAGCGTGGCCACCAGCAGCCAGCGGTAGGGAGTGACAAACGGCAGCAAACGCTTCAGCAAGCCACCGATACCCATCTTCGATTCATCGTTGTTCTTCTCCATAGCGGATGCAAAGATACACAAAAAAAAGGAAACCGAAACGGTCGGATTGAAAAACGTTTCTCCTTCAAGCACAACCGAAACTGCAACCACATTGAAGACAACATTTTGTCCTATGGACATACCGAAACACTACTGCTGTTCCACAAGGCAGGTGGAGAAGAAGGCTGCACCATCCGTGCAGGAAAGTACAAAACGTAGCCCAACAGCGTCAACACACACTCTGGTGACGGCTTCGAGTACGCCTCGTCAGGTTGGCAGCACTATATGACGAAGACTTACGCCTGAAAGACCACAGCCCACCGGCAGGGCTTTTCACAACGGCAGCCATAAAGCAAATCGGACTCCTGTCCGACAAAAAGGTACTATCCATCAAAATATTCTTGCCACATCAAATTTTATTCGTACCTTTGCAACCGCAAAACAAAAGAGCACCATGAAGAGACTCCTGACATTGACACTGGCCGTGCTGGCCACGGTAGCCACCACGGCGCAGCAGAGAGACCGCCGCGTGGACCTCAACATTCCCTGCGGCTACCATATCGACATGTCCGCCACCGGCCGGCTATGGATTGGCGACCGCTGCGGCGACATCTACACCGCCGACAGCATAGGCACCTCATGGCGCACCGCAGTCACGGACAATGACCCGATCGTACACAGCGCCGCAATCGAACGCATCGCGGCCTTCGGCGACAACGTGGCCGTGGCGGCGGGCTTTATGTACGATGAAGGCCACGTGCTGCGCACCACCAACGGCGGCGCCTTGTGGGACACCGTGGCAGTGGACTCCAGTCTCGTTTGGGTGCATGGCCTCTGTTTCCATGCCGACGGACACCTCTGGATGGCGGCCTCCAGTGGCAGGGACTACAAATGCATGGTTTACAGCACCGACAGCGGACGCACATACACCTTGCTGCATCCCGACATCTCCGACACGGGCAACTTCGTGGACGGCATCTATGAGCTCTACATGGCCACGGCCTACAGCGGCTTTGCCGGCACCTTTGGTGGCAATATCTATTCCACAGCCGACAACTGGCGCACTGCACAAAGCCTCGCCACTCCGATCGACCAAGGGGTGATGGAAGCAAACGATGACAACACGTGGGTCACCCGCATCCGCCCATGGCGACAGTGGCTCATTGCCACACTGCACGATATGACCTATGCCACACCGACAGACGGCGACAGTCTGCACTGGCAGCCTATGCCCTGGATCACCTACGAAGTCGATACCTCCAGCGGCAACCTCTGGGCCGTCAGCAACAGCGGCCAGCTAATCTACCTCACCGATATGGAACGCCAACGGGTAGTAGGCAACGGTCTCTCGTTCCCCTTGGACATTGTGGGTGTGCGCGACGGCAACGTCTACCTGAACACTTCGGTGGGCGTGGTGCGCGTACGTCCCGACGGCCACGCCGACACCTGCGGTTTTTTCTCCGAACAGACGAGCCTCGAAGAAGCGTTGCCCACAGGCGACGACATCTACAGTTCAGAATGGGTCCCAACCCTTAGCCACGGCGGGCGCCTGTGGACACACGACAACAAGAGCATTTATCTGCATGACGTCCTGGGATGGTACCGCATAGCCAAAGTACCCGACATACGCAGGATGTTCCCCGACCCCGACCGCAGCGACCGCGTCGTCATCCTCTGCTACGACAACCGCAACTACAGCGTCGACACCGTCGGCCGCGTAGAGTCCTACGTCTACCATCAGCAGTTGGCGTCGTTCCTCTCCAGCGGTCTGAAGAAGGTGGAAATAGCCACCTACAACAGCGGGTGCTTCCACTACGACAGAAACACCATCACCTACACACGCAAGGGAGACCTGCTGCGCGAGAAAAAGCGCAACTTTGGGAGACGTCCGAAAACCAAACGCTCCATCCCGGCATCCGCCGTCGAAGAGGCCTTGCGCCGCATGGACGAAGCGTACAGCCTGTTCCCTGTCCCAACCGACTTCGGCATGCAGGAGGGCGAGGTGGACCTGCAAAAGGTGTTCAAACGCCCAGAATGGTGCACCACCAGCAGCGGCTACGAGATTGTCTTCGTCAACCAGGCCGGCGACACCCTGACGGCCTATGGCAATAGCGATGTCGACTGCGGAGAATACTTCCCCTGGCTGCTGCCGATGCACTTCGCATCCGAGGACTTCGAATTCGTCAGCTACCAGCCCATGCTGTGGCAGGCCCTGCGACCCATGCTGCCCGAAGACATGATGCTTCAGGACAAGCTTAACAACAACGCCTTTTTCGACTTGCGCCCCGGCGACCTCCTTTTCTACCGCGACGAAGGGGGCATGAACGACGCCATCAGCGCGTCCACCGGCCAGTACACCCACGTGGCCCTGGTCGAAAGTGTGGGCGACACGGTATGGATCATCGACGCCACGCAGCGCTACGGCGTCAGCCGCCGCCCCATGCTGCGCACCCGCAGCGGTGCCAAGCCCTACCCGGATGTCTATAGAGTGACAGGCTGCCGCATCATCGATTCAGTACTGGCACGAGCCCGCTCCTTCATCGGACAGCCCTACGACAACGCATTCCTGCCCGGCAACGGTGCCCTCTATTGTTCCGAACTCATCTACGAGTGTTTCCTCGACGACTGCTCCGACGAACCCCGCCACATCTTCGAAGCCAAGCCCATGAACTGGCGCGACAGCGATGGCAACCTGCCGGAATACTGGAAGACACACTTCGGGCAACTTGGAACGACCGTGCCCGAAGGTGTGTTGGGTACTAATCCCACCGACATGAGTCGATCGCATCGGCTAAAAGCAGTCGGACTGTCTCGGTGAAGTACAGCGTGGCAATAAATTGGGGCAGCAGGGCATCAGGATATATGCTCTAATCAGCCCCCATATATGGTATACCGCATTCGCAACTCACTGGTTGGCGTACTGCTGCACCTCGTTGTGGAAAAACTCTATCTGCACACCCGCCTGGCGGAAGAGTTCCTCGCTCTCGGCGCCGGCATGGTATTTCCGTTCGCACACCACGCGCTTGATGCCGCAGTTGATGATGAGCATGGCACAGGTGCGGCAAGGCGTCATGCGGCAATAGAGCGTTGCTCCATCGAGAGCTATGCCTCGACGCGCGGCCTGGCAGATGGCGTTTTGCTCGGCGTGGACGGTGCGCACACAATGAGTGCTGATGTGGCCGTCGGCATCGATGGTCTGGCGGAAGAGGTGCCCCACCTCGTCGCAATGCGGCAATCCGGCAGGCGAACCCACATAGCCGGTCACCAGCAACTGGCGGTCCTTCACGATGACGCAGCCGCTACGGCCGCGGTCACAGGTGGCGCGTTTGCTGGCAGTGTTGGCCAGCTCCATGAAATATTCGTCCCACGACGGACGCCGGTAGCTGATTTCCCGAAGCACCTCCTCCACCTGCGCGTCGAGCTGCTCGATGGTACCGCCGTTGTCGAAGCGGAAGTCGGCGTTGTCGATACAATAGCGCAGGTTCTGCTTGTTGGGGTCGGCGTTGTCCATCTCGCGCTGCTCGTTGCTGATGAAGGTGTCGTAGTCGATGTGGTCGGTCTCCGAGCCGCGCAGCACGGCGCGCTCATAGCGCACACGCGGATCGGCGTCGACAGCGAAGAGGTAGAAGCTGGGCTTGCCACGCAAGGCGTCCACTTCGCCTGGAGTGCGTACACTCTCGATGATGCAGTTGCACCCCGAGGCCGAAGCCTGCTCATAGAGTTGCTCCACAATCCACGACGGCGAATGCTGCGCCCGCAGGTCGTTGCCCACGACGGTCATGCTGTCGCGGTTCACCTCCATGCCGCGACGCTTGATTTCCTCGATGAGGAAAGCTCGTACACTGTAATGAACAAACCCTCTGTTTTTGACCAGATAGTCGACGATGGTACCCTTGCCGGCACCCAAAGTCCCCGTAATGCCGATAGTAATCATTTGGTTCCCTTTTCTAATTTTCCTAATCCCATAACGATGTGTGTGCAAAAATATTGTGCCGTCCCCTCTCCCACCCCGAAAAAAAAGACCTGAAAAAGAAGGGCCAATATCCTGATTTTGCATATTTTTTCAAGAATCTTATCCGAGAAAGGCATCGATATGAAAAAAAATGCGTACCTTTGCACCCGAATTCTGACGCGAGTCTCTGTCAGACGATGCAAAAAGCATTTGTATTGGTCCACTCATTAAAGTTCGCCAAATTTTAAAACACAAGGACTGCTATACCGATGCCTTTTCTTTCTGCCTATGTATTGGCGCCGTGCCGATTACATACCAGAGCATAGGATAAGGTTCAAAGTTGGTTTTACTTGTGGAAGGCGTTTGGCGATGCCTAATGAGTGTAGAACAAACAACGCGAGTTCTATGCTTTTTTTCATGGAATTATATTTATTTACCGCCGACCGCTGGGAACTCGGGGAGGCAAAAAACTTTTTCAGAACGAAGATGAAGAAAAGTTTGCTATTGTTGGCCCTGCTGCTCCCGGCCACGCTATGTCCGGCCTCGTGCGGCACCTGCGGCAGGAAGACACCAACCAAGACCATCCAGCCCGACTCGGCGGTTTACGCCATGCTGGGCCGCACAATGACCGATGTGCTGTTCCATCCTACAAGCGTGAAGTGCTACACGCTGATTGGGAAGGAACGCGCCGACTCCACCGACTACCAAGTGGAACCCCACTGGGTGCGCGACAGCCTGCTGGGCAGTCTGACTACCGAACTGGCCGGGGTGCTGCAGTTCGCACTTATAGCCAATCCCGCCAACTACCATTTCGACAGCATCCGCGTCAAGGCGCCCTACATGCCCTTGCTGGTGTTCGAATTCCAGAAGAAAAAAAACGTCGTGCACGTACTGTTGTCACCTTTGGACTACACGTGGACCATCATGTACGATGACAAACGACAGATCCATTTCAATTACCACGACCGCGAACTCATTGAGCGCTTCTGCGCATTGTTTTTGCAAACCGAAAAATAAGGAGACAACATGATGAAGAAGATATTACTGACTTTTGCTGTAGGTATCCTTCTAATTACGGGTACCACAAATGCACAAACGTTGCATCTGATTAATTATTGCAACACCCTTGACACAATTATTGGAACACAGAATGATCATGATTCCACAATTAATGAAGCAAGTCTTATAGCCTCACTTATCGGTTATAACATCAAGTTCTACGAAGGTGTCGGCGAAAATTGCTCTAACGAGAGATTGTCTGAAGTACTTAACTCGTTGAAGTGTGGAAAAGACGACATTATTCTTTTCTACTATTCAGGGCATGGCGGTCGCTCACCCAAAGACAAAAGCGAATACCCACAAATGTGCTTAAAGTATTCAGGTTATGAGCAGAATAAATGGTATCCTGTACATACTGTTATCGAAAAACTACAGCAAAAAGGCGCAAGATTCACCTTGGTTTTGACCGACTGCTGCAATACTCCTGGCAGTCTTGTCACTCCCAAAAGTGTCTTGGCTGATAAAACAGAACCTGTAGAACTTACAGAGCATGAGGTTGGACGATACAAGAAACTATTCCTGGAAAGTAAAGGTATTGTGATTGCAACAAGCAGTAAGAAAGGACAGGCTTCTGGTGGAAGTAAGGAAAAAGGAGGTCTCTTCACTTACGTTTTTTGGAAGATTGCATTACCGTCGGCCATCAGCGGAGAAATTCCTGCCACTTGGAATGATATATTTAGCCTTACTTCAGAAATATTGAAAATCAAGCAAGAACCAGTGTTCGAAATACATCTTCAACCTGCGGCCATCCCTACACAGACAATGCCACAGCAAAATGTGACCGCCGTTGACGAGGCATTTGCGAAAGAACTGTCAGCATTGCTCGACAAATCAAAATCGATGGACTGGCGTATGGAGCAGGCGGATTATTTAGCTGGAAAATATTACACTGCCGATGCAAAAGTTGCCACTGTGGCTCGCAATGGTTCGACAATCATTGAGTATGAGAGCGCACGCGAATTTCTGCGGCGCATTGCTTCTTCTTCATTTATCAAACAAGTGAATATAGTTAAAGAACTTGCCGATAATCAAGGCAAACGTACTTATTTGAAAGTCCAGGAAATCAGAATAAAGAAATAGCCCTATGAAACGTATAATTATTGCAATGGCGCTGTGTATCGCCACATATTTTGGTACTAACGCTCAAAACGTGAATATTGTCAACGACCTAAACATCGCTCCAGAAGAGGTGGAGGCTGTGAGACAGCGCATTATTGACAAGGTTGACGAGCTGCAAGATAACATCCAACGTATGGCCGGGATTGGGACAATGTCGCATAAGGGTAAAGTGGAAGTGAAGGGTATCACGCTAAAGCTTTTTATGGGTGAAGGAGAATCCTATAAAGAAAGAATTCCTACTCCGAACGGGTTTACAGAAACAGAACACGATGGGGTTAGAATGAGCGTGATTAATTCAAAGTACAAAAAGGCACGCCGTTATCTTCCAATGCCAAGTTATTTCGATGGCCTGATTAGAAATAGCGAGGCACAGAATTATCGCTATAAGAGAATCATTATTGAATCAGCAGATGGTGTACGTGTGGATAATTTTTCCAGAGTGGGTGATGGCCGATATGTGGCAACTGCACACATTTTACAACATTTTGCAGGATATGGTGGGGATGGTAGGCTTGTTTATCACGACTACACTGCAAAGACGATAACCATATACATTAACCGCATCGAAGAAGAATCCCCAGAAGGTTTGGTAACCCATTGGATGATACTTCTTGGAGATGTAGACTGCGACGATATATGGTAAAGATACTACGGCTTACGGCCATTGTAACACTGCTGTCCATCGCTTCCCCATGCCAAGCTCAAACATGGGGAAGCAATCCCCTCCTCAATCAGTTGGAACAATACTATGTAAAAAGCCTAAACGAGTTCATGCACCGCTTCAATGCCGACGAGATACCTCCGTTCATCATTGCCGATAATAGCGACAGTATGCGAATGAAATGTATATTGGCATTGTTTGATTTCGAACAAGTAACCGATGGCAACAGTCCAAAAGCACAGCAGCTACTGAAATTCGACTCTGCAGTATGCGCTTCGGGATTATTGCTGAATATTGCTGATTCGGGGTTCTTTGCAGAAGCAAAATGCCTGTTCAAATATAAGAAGAAAGATGTAACGATAAACATGATAATGAAGTATGAGAATATTCGCGATGACTACTACAGATGGACAGTCTTTGGCGTGAATGGCCTGGGAAAAGCCGGTCTTGTTGACACCTCTCATTATGGGTACATCAATCCGACAAACCATGAACTGCATTTTTCCGAACTTTCGCAGGCATTCCCGACGATGAACGGACATTTTTCCAAGCAACACCCGATAGACATACTGTCCTACATGGCTGGCCTATGCGAAAGTGGAACACTACAGTTGATCGGTTGTTCAGATGTTGTATACTGGTTTACTCAAGTACCGGGATGGGTATTCTCAGTTTCTTCACACACAAGGATGGGTGCCAACTCAGGATGGTTGATTCATGACCTGATGGAAGTGTCTGATGAACAGGCCAAAAGACATTTCATTGAACAATTAATAGACAAACGATGAAAAAAACAATAGTAACGATAACCTGCTGTTGCATCATGCCGCTAATTCATGCACAGCAATGCATTTCTCTCAAAGAAGCCGAAGCTGTGGC
The DNA here is from genome assembly GCA_017480525.1 of Bacteroidales bacterium. Lineage (GTDB taxonomy): Bacteria > Bacteroidota > Bacteroidia > Bacteroidales > P3 > Colimorpha. The sequence continues at coordinate 20,498 of JAFVAM010000055.1, forward strand.
CAGAGACTACTATGGTTCGATTCAACTTATTATCTCCGACCCCATGGGCGATGGCTATATCAATGGGAAGAATGGAATATATGCAGCTTTCGGCAAAGACATGAATGGCCTTGCCAAAGACGGTGAAATGAATGTGCCAAACGATATTGGCGCCTTGTTGGGCAAAGCATATAGAGACACACGTGCCGCAAATTATATTGCCGACTTAAGTCGTGCGGCCTTTGAGTACAATATCTCATTCCGATACAATATCCGAGGGTGTGATTACTTATATGGCGCAGAGATGAAGAAAGGGGATGGGATCCCCCAATTCGCACGTGTGATTGTGGAAAAGCAACTTCAATCACCAAGGCTGCCGTCAATGCAGCTGAATGACACCCTGTTTGTGAATACGGAAACACGTGGCATATCGCTTGTTTCCAATAAGTACCGGACAGAAAGAGCGTCCAGTGCATCCATGTCTATAGAGACAATGCTCACAGAGGCCATGAGCCTTTATGGCGAGAAACGCTATGAAGAAGCGTTCAGTATGTTTTCCAAAGTGTTGGAAAGGCAACCGTACAATGAAACCGCCTCATATCAACTTGGCGTGATGTGCTACAAAGGCCAAGGCTGCAAGCAATATCCTCGCAAGGTCCGCGACTACATGGCTGAGTTTTATTGGCAAAAGTCCAATAGAGGGTTACAGCGATTGGCAGAAGAGGTCTATAACTCAGCAGGCAGGCCT
>JAFVAM010000056.1 GCA_017480525.1 Bacteroidales bacterium
CCCTCTGGTCGGACGAGGACTTGCTTGAACTCCAGCACAAACTCAACCGCCGTCCGAGAAAAAAAATCGGTTTCGAATTGCCGTATCGCAAATTTTATTTATCTTTGCATTCGTGACTTGCGTTTTGGTCTGGAATCTATCTGTTGATATTTTTTTTCTTGACGTTTTGGATTTTTTTCGTATCTTTGTAGTCCCATAATAGGGTGAAACGATAGTTAATTTATTTAATAATCAGTAAAATAAAAAACAAAAATGCAGAAAAAAGGTAATAAGTACGGTACCCACCGCGTCATCGAGCCGAAGGGCGTCCTGCCCCAGCCCGCCAACAAGCTTGACAACAACATGGACGAGATCTACGACAACGAGATTCTCATCGACGTGCAGACCCTGAACATCGACAGCGCCTCGTTCACGGACATCCACAACTATGCCAAGCAGCAGGCCGGCGAAGGCGCCAGCCAGGAGAAAATCATGGAAGAGGTGAAGAAGGAGATGCTCCTCAACGTGGAGCTGCAGGGCAAGCACCGCAACCGCCGCACCGGTTCGGGCGGTATGCTGCTGGGCAAGGTGGAGAAGATCGGCGACGCCCTGAAAGGCAAGATCGACCTCAAGGAGGGCGACCGCATCGCCACCCTCGTGAGCCTCAGCCTCACGCCGCTGCGCATCGACGAGATTCTCGAGATCCGTCCCGAGGTGGACCAGGTGGACATCAAGGGCAAGGCCATCCTCTTCGAGAGCGGCATCTATGCCAAGATTCCCACCGACATGCCCGAGAAGCTGGCCCTGAGCGCCCTCGACGTGGCCGGTGCCCCCGCCCAGACCGCCAAGCTCTGCCAGTATGGCCAGACCGTCGTCATCCTCGGCGCCGGCGGCAAGAGCGGCATGCTCTGCTGCTACGAGGCCAAGAAGCGCGTCGGCGTCACCGGCAAGGTCATCGGCATCGCCAACAGCCCCAAGAGCACCCAGCGCATCAAGGACCTCGGCTTCTGCGACATCGTGGAGAGCGCCGCCGGCATGACCCCCGTGCAGGTCTACGAACTCGTGGAGCGCCTGACCAACGGCAAGATGGCCGACGTCACCATCAACTGCGTCAACGTCCCCGACCAGGAGATGACCGCAGTGCTCTGCACCAAGGACGACGGCGTGGTCTACTTCTTCTCCATGGCCACCAGTTTCACCAAGGCCAGCCTCGGCGCCGAGGGCATCGGCAGCGATGTGAACATGATCATGGGCAACGGCTACACCAAGGGCCACGCCGAGTTCACGCTGCAGGAGCTCCGCGAAAGCCCCGAGCTGCGCAAGATCTTCGAAGAGCTCTACGCTTAAGATTGACAGCGGACCCCGTCGGGGTCTGGAAAAAAAAACATGTCCAGCCTGCCGGCGGGGAGACCCGTCGGCAGGCTCCAAGAGAAAAAAAAATCCCCAGAACCAAAACCGACAACACTATGAGACCCAACGGAAACCGCTATGGCACCCACCGCGTGGTGGAGCCTCTGGGCACCCTGCCGCAGCCGGCGCAGAAGCTGGACAACACGATGGAAATCTACGACAACGAGATGCTCATCGACGTGAGCGCACTGAACATCGACTCGGCCTCCTACACCCAGATACGCCACGCCTGCAGCGACGACGCCGAGCAGATGAAGAAGATGATTCTCTCCATCGTGGACGAGCGGGGCAAGATGCAGAACCCCGTCACCGGCAGCGGCGGCATGCTCATCGGCACAGTGCGCGAGATAGGCCCCAACTTCCGCAGCAACACGCGAGTGAAGGTGGGCGACCGCATCGCGACACTGGTTTCATTGAGCCTCACACCGTTGAAAATCAAGGAAATCAAACACCTCGACCCGCAGCACGACCAGGTGGACGTCGACGCGCAGGCCATCCTCTTCGAGAGCGGCCTCTTTGCGGTGCTGCCGCCTGACATGCCCGAGCGCCTGGCCCTGGCGGCCCTCGACGTGGCCGGGGCTCCGGCCCAGGTGGACCGCCTCGTCACCGAGGGCGACATCGTGTGCCTCATCGGCGGCGGCGGCAAGAGCGGCATCCTCTGCTGCTACCAGGCCATGCAGAACGTAGGCCCCTACGGCAAGGTCATCGTGGTGGAATACAGCGAGAAGAACGCACAGCGCATCAAGGACATGGGGCTGGCCACGGACGTCATCGTGGCCGACGCCACCAACGTCATGGACGTCTACAACAAGGTGATGGCCATCACCGGCGGCCGCGGCACCGACGTGACCATCAACAACGTCAACGTGCCCAACACGGAGATGACCTCCATCCTCATCACCAAGGGGCGCGGCTGCGTCTATTTCTTCTCCATGGCCACGAGTTTCACCCGCGCCGCCCTGGGGGCCGAGGGCGTGGGGAAGGACATCAGCCTCATCGTGGGCAACGGCTACGCCCGCGGCCATGCCGAGCTGACGCTCAACATCCTGCGCGAGAGCGAACCCATCCGCCGCCTCTTCGAGGAACTCTACGCCTGAAAAAAAAAAACGACCGCAATGCCCTACGAGAGAATACAGTCGAAGGCCGACTACCGCCGTTTTGTGCAAGCCGACGTGGCAGCCTACGGACTGGAACGTGTGTCGCTGCGCTGCCGGATGCAGGTCGACCAACTGCGTTTTCTCCTGCGGATGAGGAAGATAGAATACCTGACCAACTGCCGTCCATGGCGCAAGGCGTCGCTGCTGATGCTCGAATTCGTCAACCACCGGCTGGCGCTGAAACTTGGATTCTCCATTCCCAAGAACACCTTCGGCCCCGGCCTCTGCATTGTGCACCGCGGCACGGTGGTGGTCAACCCCGGCGCGCGCATCGGCAAGGGCTGTAAACTCCACGCCTGCACCAACATCGGCGACTACAACGGCGCGCCCGTCATCGGCGACGATGTCTACATCGGACCGGGAGCCAAACTTTTCGGCCCCATCACCATCGGCGACAACGTGGCCATCGGAGCCAATGCCGTGGTCAACCGGTCGTTCGGGTCCAACTGCACGGTGGGCGGAGTGCCGGCTCGGGTGCTGTCGGACCGTGGCGCCCGCGAACTCGAAGTCTTCTGCCACGCCGACTGAATGCCCACCCCGTGCGCACAATGCCGCACGGGGAGCTGTGCAAAACTTTTTTTGCCGCAGGATTTTGGCATGTCGGATATTATTTGTATATTTGCAAAGTCTTTGTTGTCGGCACCGATGCCGATAACGGAGGCTATATGATTGAATAATAAATAAAAAGATTGCAGATAACATGAAAGTAAACCGCAGAAAAGAGCTTTTCCCCAACGTCAGCGACGCTGAGTGGAACGACTGGAAATGGCAGGTGAAGAACCGCATCGAGACCTACGAGGAGCTGAGCAAGTATTTCACCTTCGCGCCCGAAGAGGCCGAGGGCATCAAGCAGGCCCTGGCCAAGTTCCGCATGGCCATCACGCCCTACTACCTGAGCCTCATCGACCCCAACGACCCCTACGACCCCATCCGCCGCCAGGCCATTCCCGCCGGCCCGGAGTGCAACATCGCCCCGGCCGACCTCAACGACCCGCTGCACGAGGACGAGGATTCGCCCGCTCCCGGCCTTACGCACCGCTATCCGGACCGTGTGCTGTTCCTGATCACCGACATGTGCTCCATGTACTGCCGCCACTGCACACGCCGCCGTTTCGCCGGCCAGAAGGACGACGAGAGTCCCAGCGAGCGCATCGAGAAGTGCCTGGCCTATATCGAGAAGACCCCCGAAGTGCGCGACGTGCTCCTCAGCGGCGGCGACGCCCTGATGGTGAGCGACAAAAAGCTGGAGTACATCATCCAGCGCCTCCGCGCCATCCCCCACGTGGAAATCGTCCGCATCGGCAGCCGTACCCCCGTGGTCTGCCCGCAGCGCATCACCCCCGAGCTGTGCGACATGCTGAAGAAATACCACCCCATCTGGCTCAACACCCACTTCAACCACCCCAACGAGTTCACCCCCGAGGCCGAGCAGGCCCTGGCGCGTCTGGCCAACGCCGGCATCCCCCTGGGCAACCAGACGGTGTTGCTGCGCGGCGTCAACGACTGTGTCCACGTGATGAAGAAACTCATGCACGAGCTGGTTCGCAACCGCGTCCGCCCGTACTATATCTACCAGTGCGACCTGAGCATGGGTCTGGAGCATTTCCGCACGCCGGTGAGCAAAGGCATCGAGATCATCGAGAACCTGCGCGGCCACACGAGCGGCTACGCCGTGCCCACCTTCGTGGTCGACGCCCCCGGCGGCGGCGGCAAAACACCGGTGATGCCCAACTATGTCATCTCGCAGAGCCCCAACAAGGTCATCCTGCGCAACTTCGAGGGCGTCATCACCACCTACACCGAGCCGCGCGCCTACCATGAGGATTGCCACTGCGAGGCCTGCCAGGCCAAGAAGCGTGTGGACGAAGGCGTGGCCTCCCTGCTGGAGACCGACCGCATGGCCCTTGAACCCAGCCACCTCATGCGCCACGAACGCAACAAGAAATAAAACCGATGAGGAACAGCGGACCGAGAAGGAAGAATGGGCTGGCGCGATGGTTTTGCGTCAGCCTCATTCTTCATTTTTCGCTCTTCCTCTCCACCCCCAGCCATGCCCAGATTGCAGGCATGAACACGCTGACGCTGCTCGACCTCGGCAGCGGCGCCCGTGCGGCGGGACTGGGGTTCGACTATCTGGTGATTGCCGAAGGCGACATCACCATGGCATTGGACAACCCCTCGACGCTCTGCCTGTGGGACGACGGCGGCAACCATCGCCTCGGCGGCCAACAGGCTTCGCTGACCTACACGTCGCTCTTCGCCGGCAGCGCCATGGGAACACTGGCCTACAGCACCGACTTCTCCGGCCGCATCAGCCCGATGCTCTTCGCTTTCCGCTTCAACAACTACGGCTCCTTCGAGGGCTACGACGAGGAGGAAATCAGCACCGGGAGCTTCCACGCCGCCGACTATGCGGTGAGCGTGGGCTACAGCATCCCCGTGGCCCGCGGCCTCGGCGACGGACAGCAGCTGAACTTCGGCGTGACGATGACGCCGGTGTTCTCGCAGTATGAGCGCTATCGCGCCTTTGCTCTGTCGTTCGACCTTGTGCTGGGCTATTTCCATGCGGAACGCGGCTTTGCCGCCGCCGTCGCCGCCCGCAACATCGGCGCACAGCTTTCCACCTTCGACGGCACGGGAGAGAACCTGCCTTTCGAACTCTCGGCAGAGATGTCGTACAAGCTCGCCAAGGCGCCATTCCGCCTCTTCCTCGGCCTCAACGAGCTGCAGCGGTGGGACCTGCGCTACGAGGACCCCCTGAGTCCCACCACAACCGTGGACCCCTTCACCGGCGAGGTGAAGGAGGAAGGCTGGATAGCCGGCATGGCCGACAACCTGATGCGGCATGTGCAGGCAGGCGTGGAACTCAACATCGGCAAGGCGCTCTTCGTCCGCCTGGGCTACAGCTACCGCCAGAGCGCCGAGATGCGCGGCCTCGAAGGCCTCAATGCCAGCGGTCTCTCCTTCGGCCTCGGCATCCACACCAAGCGCTTCGACTTCGCCTACGCCCGCCGCAACTACCATCTCTCACAGGCACCGGACTTTTTCACATTGAGCTACCGGTTTTGAACAGAGGCGTATTCAAAAAAAAACAATCCCATGAACCTGCGATTCATCGTTTCCAACCAGACCAACCCCTACCTGAACATAGCGGTGGAGAACCACCTCGTGGCACAGCCCGAGGGCGACACCGTCACGATGTACGTGTGGAAGAACCGTCGCACGGTGGTCATCGGGCAGAACCAGAATCCCTTCAGCGAGTGTGACGTGGAGGCCCTGGAGGCCGATGGCGGCTACCTGATGCGCCGCCGCACCGGCGGCGGCGCCGTCTACCACGACGACGGCAACATCAACTTCAGCTTCGTGGCTCCGCCGTCGCTCTACGACCAGACACGCCAGTTCTCGGTCATCCAGCGGGCTGTGGCCGACTATGGCATCAAGGCCGAGGTGAGCGGACGGAACGATGTGCTGGCCGAGGGGCGCAAGTTCAGCGGCAACGCCTTCAGCCGCGGGGTTCACAACAACCTGCACCACGGCACCATCCTCATCAAGGGAAACATGGAGGACCTTCTGCGCTACCTCAAGCCCAAGCCCGCCAAACTGCAGAAGCACGGCGTGAGTTCGGTGCAGAGCCGCGTGGTGAACCTCTCGGAGCTCAACGCCGCCATCACCAGCGAAAGCATTGTGCCTCACCTGCGCGACGCCTTCTCGGCCGTCTACGACGGCCTGCCCCTCACGACGCTCGACTTCGCAACGCTGACGCAGACCGACGGTGTGCAGCAGCTCTTCCGCGAGTTTGCCTCCGACGAGTGGCGCTACGGCCGCTGGCGCCAGTTCACGGCGCAACGCAGCGGACAGTTCGACTGGGGCGACATCGAAATGCAGCTCACGGTCGACGAAGCCCGCGGCGTCATCACCGACGTGCAGATGGCCTCCGACGCCCTCGACCTCGCGGCCCTCAGCGAAGCCCGCCGTCTCCTCACAGGGGCCAGCACCGCCGTCTCCCCCACCCCGACATCGGACAACCCCATCCTCCGCGACATTCTGGCTCTCGTCTACTGACACCGCAACGACTTGCAGCGAGAGCAATCCTCAACCCAACGAAAGACAAACACACAACCGCACTATGAAGAAAACCATCCTGCTGATTACCCTGGCTCTGATAGGCGCAACAGCAAGCCCCCTCGCGGCACAGCAGCCGACGAAAAAGAAAGGAGGCCTGGCTTCGTTTTTCCGCAACCTCGGCGAGAAGGCGACGGGAATCAACATGAGCAACGAGCTGCTGCTGAGCATGCCACCGGAACTGGCGTCGCGTATGGAGATACTGGACGTCAAAGGCCAGGGCAACGCCGCGAGCGGCGAAGTGCTGGTGACAGTCTCTGTCAGGCTGACGCACAGCGACGCCCGTCTGAGCCTCGGCGGCGAGAAGAGCGACTATGCCACCGACGCCAAAGGGACACGCTTCGAGGTGTCGCCGCGCGACAAGCGGTCCGAAAGACTTCAGGAGCTGGGGGTCCAGGGGCAGCGGAACTTTGAATTTGTGCTGAAAGACGTTCCGGCGGGGTTGGACCACATGGAGGTGATGACGGTGGCGTTCAACTACGCCAGCCGTGAAAAAACATTCAATTCGGGTTCAACAAAGGTGGACCCGGTGACCATGAGGAACATACCCATAGTGTGGACCGCCACGACGACAACGAACGCCGTAGGCCTGACATTCCATGCAAGCGGGATTTTTACGCTGAAGGTGGCCAGCTGCGAGGGCAACCGCCAGACAGGGCGCGTGACACTGACGCTGGAGGCCCACGCCGCTGCGCCCAAAGCCTTTCTCTCGTTGGGCGACGACGGGCACATCGAGGCGTTCAACGCGCAAGGCGAAAGATGGAAAGGCAACGGCAACGACAAGACAGGACGCGACATGAACCGAGAGACACCCCTGCGGTACACCTTCGTGTTCGAGAACGTCGACTCGCGCCTCGGCTCATTCAGCATGGTGCGCCTGCCGTTCTACGCCATCGACCAGACCCACGACCTGCGAAGTTCGGACAACTGGCACGGGCCTGTGAAAATCTCCAACGTGCCCATCCATTGGAAATAAAGGTTGCATCCAAATCAAAAAAAAATCGTACTTTTGCAAATTGCTTTTTGAATATAAACAAACAGATAATACAAATGAAGAAAACATTATTAAGTATTGCTACTATGGCAGTTATCGCTACCGGTTGTCAGCACAAAGCCGCCCTCACGTCGGGTGTGGACACTGACAATTTCGACACCACGGCCCGTCTGGAAGACGACTTCTATCAGTTCGCCTGCGGCGGCTGGATGGCCAAGAACCCCCTCGACGCCGAGCACTCGCGCTACGGCGCCTTCGACGTGCTGGCTGAGAACGCCCTGAAGAACATCAACGAAATCATCGACTCCGTCAAGGTGGCCAAGAACGCCGCCGGCAGCCTGGAGGACAAGATCGCCACCATGTACAATCTCGGCATGGACAGCGCCAAGCTGCAGGCCGACGGCATGGAGCCCCTCCGTCCCTTCCTGGAGGAGATCAACAATGTGAAGACCCGCGAGGAGATGTGGGCCGAACTGCTGCGCATGCACAAGCGTGGCAACATGGTGCTTTTCGGTGTCTTCGGCGAGGCCGACAAGGATGACGCCAAGCAGTGCATCGCCTGGGCTTACCAGGGCGGCCTCGGTCTCGGCGACCGCGACTACTACCTGCTCGACAAGGGCAAGAACGCACTTTTCCGCCAGGGCTATGTAGCCATGATGGAGAAGGAGTTTTCCATGGCAGGCTACGACCAGATGAGCGGCATCCGCGCCGACAAACTTGCCCAAATGGTGATGGCTTTCGAGACCCGTCTGGCCAAAGCCATGAACACACGCCTCGAGAACCGCGACCCGCAAGGCACCTTCAACCGCTACACTGTGGACGAAGCCCAGAAGTTCACCCCCAACATCGACTGGAAGAACTACTTCTCCACGATGAACATCCTCGACGGCATGAAGAGTTTCAACATCGCCCAGCCCAAGTACTTCGCAGAGCTGGACCGCGTGATGAAGGACGCCGACGTGGAGGTGATGAAAGCCTACTTCGCCTGGCACGAGATTGTCAGCGCCGCCCCCTACCTGAGCGATGATTTCGTCAACGCCAGTTTCGAGTTCTACGGCAAGCTGATGGGCGGCCGCGAGGTGAACCGTCCGCGCTGGAAACGCGTCACCGGCACCGTGGAAGGCGCCATGGGCGAGGCACTGGGCCAGCTCTATGTCCAGAAGCACTTCCCCGCCGAGGCCAAGAAGCGCATGGAGACCCTCGTGCAGAACCTCATCGTGGCCCTCGGCCAGCGCATCGACAACGCCGCCTGGATGACCGACAGCACCAAGGCCAACGCCCACAAGAAACTGGAGACCATCTATGTGAAGATTGGCTATCCCGAGAAGTGGCGCGACTACAGCAAACTGGACATCCAAAACGACAGCTACTATGCCAACGTGGTGCGCAGCAACGAGTTCGACATGGACTACAACTTCAGCAAAATCAACAAGCCTGTCGACAAGGATGAGTGGCTCATGACCCCCCAGACCGTCAACGCCTACTACAACCCCACCACCAATGAGATCTGCTTCCCCGCCGCCATCCTGCAGCCGCCATTCTTCAACATGAACGCCGACGAGGCTGCCAACTACGGCGCCATCGGCGTGGTCATCGGCCACGAACTGACTCACGGCTTCGACGACCAGGGCAGCCAGTACGACCCCGAAGGCAACCTCAACGACTGGTGGACCGAAGCCGACGCCCAAAACTTCGACAACAACAAGAAGGCCCTCATCGAGGCTTTCAGCGCCGTCAAGGTGCTTGAAGACGACGGCAACGGCGAGCCCCTCTACGGCAACGGCGAACTGACCCTCGGCGAGAACATCGCCGACAACGGAGGTCTCCACGTCAGCTTCCTCGCCATGAAGAACGCCATGGACAAGAGCCAGCTCAACAAGGAGCAAATGGACGGTTTCACCCCCGAACAGCGCTTCTTCCTGGCCTATGCCGCCGTGTGGGCTTCCAACATCAACACCGAGGGCATCCTCAACCTCACGCAGAACGATGTCCACTCCCTCGGCCGCAACCGTGTCAACGTGGCACTGCCCCAGGTCACCGAGTTCCTCGATGCCTTCGGCATCAAGGAGGGCGACGGCATGTGGCTCGCTCCCGAAAAGAGAGCCATCCTCTGGTAGTCAACGTGGAAAAACTCACGTACAGAAAAAAGTCAGAGTTGCGCCGCCAGCGCAGCTCTAACTTTTTTTTGCATCGGATGTAGTTTTTTTTATAGTTTTTTCGTTATTATAGTGTGAAAGTCCAGGAACCATTTGAAGCAACGCTCAAACGATATCGAGGCCTGCTCTTCCACGTCTGCCGGCGCTACAGCGGCCGGGGAACACCGGTGGAAGACCTGTTTCAGGAGGTATCGATAGCCTTGTGGAAAAAGCGGGAACAGATGGATTCCATCACCCTGGCTCCGCAGCAGGCAGCGTGGGTATGGCGAGTGGCACGAAGCACCTGCATCGACATCCTGAGACGGACACAGACAAGCGAGAGCCTCGACGACAACTACGACATCGAGGACGAGGACAGAAGCCTGGTAGAGGCACTGCACGAGCAGATAGCAATGCTGGACGAACCCGAACGCACCATCGCCACGATGCACCTGCAAGGCTACAACTACGAAGAGATAGGAAAAGAAACCGGATACACAGCAAACAACATCAGCGTGAAGCTGGTAAGAATAAAAGAAAAACTGAGAAAACTATGGAACGAACAATGAGACACAACGAGGATTTCGATGCCCTGTGGCAACAGGCCGAGGCCGAAGGCTTCGCACAGATGCTCTCGCGTGAATACCCCGCCTGGCAGCGGCGCAGCCGCCAGCGCCACCGCACCGCCGTGGCTGTCGTGGCCATAGGTCTCATGACTGGCGTGGCCCTGCCGCTCCTCACCAGAACCCCCTCCTACCTCCAATACGACCAGGTCTGCTGCAACCGCAACACCCTCTCCGACGGCCAGTGGGCCGACATCGCCATCTCCATGCTGACCGAAACCACCTGACACCCACAGAACAACAAACTCTCAACAAGAAAGAAAAACAATGAAACGGCTGATACTCATACTACTGCTTATGATGCCACTGGCATTGGCGGCGCAAGGCACACTGTACAAGCAGTATGCCCAACGCACCGACCTCTCCGTGGCCGAGGTGGCGGGGTTGAAGCTGAACGACACGGTGAAGGTGGACGTGGTAATCATCGTGGCCGACGATGCCGCCGCCTGGGAGCGGCTGAAGAAAGAACTCGACATCCGCACCGACAAAGGCGTCACCTCTTGGCTTGCCAACCCGTCGCAACCCTCGCGGCGCACCGCCTGGAACGGCAAACCCGCCTGCAAGGTCATAGCCTCACACTCGCGCCGCACGGTGGCCATCTACCTCCTCAACAACGAGACCCAGTACGACGCCCTCTTGGACTACCAGCTCGACCAAATGAAAAACAAGAAGTGATACAACCTGATGCTTTTGTTAATCAATGTGTTTTAATTTGCTTGCTCATTCAGCAGCGCTCCCCGGACCAACCTTCGGAGAGCGTTTTTTTTTGCGGAACAGGGCAATAAAACAGAGCCTCTTGCGTTTGGGAAAAAGAGATGAAAAACAATGACAAAACAAACGCCGCCACCCTCGGCGACGTAGTGGCTTTCCTCGACGCCACCTTCCGCCCGGAACTCCAGGAGGACTATGACAATTCGGGATTCCTTGTGGGCGACAGCGCAACGCCCTTCACCGGCGCCCTCGTGGCCCTCGACCTCACGCCCGCCGTGGTCGATGAAGCCGAAAGCCTCGGCCTCAACCTCATCGTCACCCACCACCCCTTTATCTTCTCCGGCCTCAAGCGCATCACCGACCGCACCGAAAGCGGACGCACACTCCTCAAAATGGTGCGCCACGGCATCGGAGCCTACGCCGCCCACACCAACCTCGACAACCTGCCCTGGGGCGTCAACGGAGCGCTCTGTGAGAAACTCGGTCTTGTCCGCTGCCGCATCCTCAGACCCCTCGCCGGCAACGCAGAAGCCGGCGCCGGCATGGTGGGAGAACTCCCCTCTCCCCTGTCCGCCGACGAATTCCTCCAGCGGGTGAAGGACGTGCTGCACCAGCCCACTCTCCGCACCACGCCGCACCGCGCCGCACAACCCGTGTACCGCGTGGCCCTCTGCGGAGGCAGCGGCGCACCCTTCATCGCCGACGCCATCGCCGCACACGCCGACCTCTATCTCACCGCCGACCTCAAATACCACGATTTCCAGCGTTCCGACGGTCACCTTATCCTTGCCGACGCAGGACACTATGAGACCGAACAATTCGCAAAAGAAATAATTTATCGCGCCATTTCAGAAAAATTTAGTAACTTTGCAAGCCGGATTTCCCTTCAACAGGAAAGCCTCGTGTGCTATATATGATTAAAAAACAATAATATATATAATATAATATGGCAAAGAAAGTCAGCACCAAAAAGGAAGAAGAACAGAACGTGGCCCCCGTCATTCTGCGTCCCGACGTCGACCTGGCCATCGAGAAACGCCTCGTGGCCCTCTACACGCTGCAGAGCGTGGACAGCGAGATCGACAAAATCCAGATTATCCGCGGCGAACTGCCCCAGGCCGTCCAGGACCTTGAGGACGAGATTGCCGGTCTCAACACACGCATCGAGAACTTCAACAACGACATCAAAGAGACCGAAGCTGCCAACAAGGCCCTCAACAACGAAATTGCCGATCACGAAGAGCAAATCAACAAATACAAGAAGCAACAGGACAACGTACGCAACAACCGCGAGTTTGAATCGCTGGCCAAAGAGATAGAGTTCCAGAACCTCGAAATCCAGCTCTGCGAGCGCAAGAACAAAGAAGGCGCAGCCAAGGTCAAAGAACTCAAGGAACACATTGCAGCCGCCAAGACCCTCGTCGAAAACCGAACCAAAGACCTTGACGCAAAACGCGAAGAGCTCACCTCCATCATTGCCGAAACAGAGAAAGACGAGAAGCGCCTGCGCGAAAAGAGCAGAGAGCAGGAGCAATATATCGACGACCGCTACCTCACGGCCTACAAGCGCATCCGCGGTGCCGCCCGCAACGGCCTCGCCGTGGTGCAGATCGACCGCGACTCCTGCGGCGGATGCTTCAGCAACATCCCTCCCCAGCGCCAGTTGGAAATCAAGATGCACAAGAAAGTCATCGTCTGCGAAAACTGCGGTCGCATCCTCGTCGACGACGACATTGCAGAAAAAGCCAAAGCCCAACTGGAAAAATAACATCTATCCCTTATCCCCAAACCACTAACCCCTAAAAAAAATGACCTATACTTTCAACCCCAACGAAAAACTGACCCTGGACAAGATTCAGGAAATCATCGATAAGAAAATGACCCTCGCCCTCGGCGACGAGGCCACCCGCCGCATCGAGAAATGCCGCAACTACCTCAACCAGAAGATGGAGACCCAGAAGGAACCCATCTATGGTGTCACCACGGGATTCGGCTCGCTCTGCAACATCAGCATCAGCAAGGAGCAGCTCTCGCAACTGCAGAAAAACCTGGTAATGAGCCACGCCTGCGGCGTAGGCGACGAAGTGCCCTCCGAGGTCGTCCGCCTCATGCTCCTCCTCAAAGCGCAGAACTTCACCTTTGGCTACAGCGGCGCCCAGCTGCAGACCGTGCAGCGCCTCATCGACTGCTACAACGATGACATCATACCCATAGTCTACCAGCAGGGATCCCTCGGTGCCAGCGGCGACCTTTGCCCCCTGGCCAACCTCATGCTCCCCGCCATCCTCGGCATGGGCGAAGTGTAGTGGAAAGGCCGTCGCTGCGACGTCAGCGAGGTCTACACCGCCAAAGGGTGGCAGCCCATAGAGCTGCAAAGCAAGGAGGGTCTCGCCCTGCTCAACGGCACACAGTTCATGTCGTCCTACACCGTGTGGAGCCTTCTCAAGGCCCGCCGCCTCAGCTGCCAGGCCGATATGATTCTCGCCCTGAGCCTCGACGCCTTCGACGGCCGCATCGAACCTTTCTACGAGAGCCTCCACCTCGTGCGCCCCCACAAGGGGCAGCTCGAAACCGCCGAGGCCGTGCGCAACTGGCTCGAAGGCAGCCAGCTCATCAAGCGCCACAAGGAACACGTCCAGGATCCCTACAGCTTCCGCTGCGCCACGCAGGTGCACGGTGCCGCCAAGGACACCATCCGCTATGTGGAAAGTGTCGTTGAAACCGAGATAAACTCCACCACCGACAACCCCATCGTCCTCCCCGACGAGGACATGGTCATCAGTGGCGGACACTTCCACGGCGAACCCCTCGCCATGGTACTCGATTTCCTGGCTATCGCCGTGGCCGAACTCGGCGCCATCAGCGAACGTCGCACATATCAGCTCATCGACGCCAAGCGAGGCCTCCCCTCTTTCCTTGTGGCCAAACCCGGTCTCAACAGCGGATTCATGATTCCTCAGTATGCCGCCGCCGCCATCGTCAGCCAGAGCAAACAGCTCTGCACACCCTGCAGCGTCGACAGCATCCCCAGCAGCCAGAACCAGGAGGACCTCGTCTCCATGGGTGGCAACGCCGCCACGAAGACCTACCGTGTCTGCGAGAACACCGAGCGCGTCCTTGCCATCGAACTCTTCAACGCCGCCCAAGCCCTCGACTTCCGCCATCAGGAAGGCCTTAAGAGCAGCACCAAAATCGAGCAGATGGTTGCCAACTACCGCAAGTGCGTCAACTTCGTCGACATCGACGAAATCATGTACAAGCACATCCACAGCAGCGTCCGGTTCCTTCAGGAGATGGCTCTCTGATGCCATTGTCGGACAAAGACAGAAAAAGAGTCAGGAGCGGTCGTTGAACCGTTCATGACTCTTTTTCCGTAGCAAACTAATATGAATTAGCAGTTCCCCTTCGTTCCTTATCTCAACGTAGACATCCCAAACACGCATTTGAATGGGTGCGCCGATATAGTCTTTATGTGCTATGGCATTGTATAATATTTCACGCAATGCCTCCACCGAAACCTCCAAGGGTTCACGACGACTCATACCTTCACAGTGTATAGGGGATGTCAGGAATTTGGCTTTCTACACTTGCACCACTCGGCCGGTCATCTGGATAATTTCTCCTTCAACCACATGATGGATGATTAGGGCAGCCACGGTGCGTCTGTAACGTCCAATCTTGAACTCCATGCACTCCATCCAGATTCACCAACTTCACAGGACTCCAAGCGCAATAGGCATACGGACTAACACTCGGATACTTATCCGCCAGCGGGTCAAAGCTGATCCAAATGGTCATTAACTCGTGGTCCATGTACCTTGCGCCGAAGTAGCCGAAGCCCGTCTCCTCGTCGCGTCCTTTGCCGGTGAAAATGAAGCGTTCGTGGTAGCCCGATGTACGCTGGTCTATGTATCGTTCCCCGTAGGGGAGATACTGCAGATGTTGCACAGCGCCTCCATGTCTTTCGGTTATCCAACTGGCACTGCCGAGGTGGTCGGAGTGGTAGAAAAACACATCTGTTTCCTCATGATGGACCTCTATCAATTCATGAATGATCTCCTTAAGTCGATTATTGACAAACTCGACATCAGCGTGCATACTGTAAGGTATCCCTTCGATTTCCTTGATGAATTCAGGTCGTGCATAATCGTTGGAATTGACGACACAATATAAGTCGTTCTTGTCCAACTCACGTTTACGAATTTGTTCACGGCTTTGGTCGAATAAAACGTCGGCTTTCTCCTGTAGGTGTAGTGGCTCTCTGCCCGATGGCGAATACGCGAAGCCGTATGGATTTCTTCTCGGCAATCTTTCGGCGTGCGTTCTATGCTCCTTCTTTGTATCCATATTTATTCATTGTTGTTTTTGTTTTCTTTGCAATCCCATGACAAGAAAGTAACTTCTTTCCGTGGGAGGTTTTAGAGTTACTTGCAGAGTGCAAGAGTGTAGGCTTTATCCTTTATCTGCATTAGAATTAGAGGATTAAAAATATTACAACAATTGGAAGGATGTGGCATATAGTGGACTACTTTATTAAGGGTATTTCAGAATGTCGATATACCATATTGATTCAATACCCGTGCCGGTATGTAGCAAGATACCATAAAGCATCAGTTGTTGTGCCACTATCGGGAGTAGTTTGAAACTTCTGTGATAGACCCCATCAGAGTTAAAAGCCCATGAAATAAGAGAGTCAATATCTATGGATTTAATAAGCGACAAAAACTCTTGTGGTTGAGTATCGCAAACGAATGCAACAGACCTGGCCAACACGCGGTCTCTCCCATATAGAAATTCAAAGTCATCAGCGCATATATCTTCCAAGACCTTTTTATCTCTAATAGAGGAAGCAAGCAGTTCTCGAAAATCATCGTTCGAGATTTCATGTCGATTACTGTAACTTGACAATAAAAATATTGTCGGTGAAAGTGTTAGCTTTGCATCATACGAACTATCACAACGCGTATATATTGGAATATAATACCCACGATTTGACAAAGACCACGTTAGTTTGTCTGTCACTTTCTTCATCAAGACAGAATCTTCATAAATTGTACGACGAAAACCTGTTTGAGAGCATGCGGCATTCACTGCAAATATGAAAAAATTACTATACAAGTCTTTTTCATCTTTTTAATAATTGTTTTATTGGGAATCCATCATGTTTTTTCTGGAGCTTGTTCCGCCCAGTTCAGCATAAACTTTATTGGCAGCCTGTACAGCCGAATACTCTCCTCTTTCTATTTTTTTTCTCTCCTACGACCTTATAGTAAATGTCTAATTGACCTCCGAAAGGTAAATCAATTGTCATTGTTTTCACGCCAGAATCCCACCTACTACAGAAGATGTCAATCAAACGGCATGTCACTTCGCTTTTGTCAAATATACCTTGGCCCATTTCATAAGCATGTCGTTTTTCATGTGCTAAACCTACAACGGCAGGTCTTTCCCATCCTTCTGTTTCTGTTCGATTTGGATTATACTTAATTAATGTACCACTTCCAATACCATTTGAAATATCCTTATTACCTTCTGACCCCGGATCCGTTGAATTAAAATTATCTGATAATTCTATTGTGTGTTTCTTTTTCGAACCTTCCAAAGGTGCAACTTCCTTACTCATTCCTTTCTCTTTGAGGATGTTTAAATCATTCTGAACTCTGGTAGCGAAATCGTCATTATCCGTATAATCTGAGCCATCTTTATTGTACAGTTTCCCATTCTTATACTGATATTCATTCCCGTTCGATCCTTTAATCCAAATTTCCATGCCATCTAGATCAACCAACTTCACAGGACTCCAAGCGCAATAAGCATACGGGCTGATACCTGGATACTTGTCCGCCATCGGGTCAACACTCAGCCACATCGTCATCAGCTCGTGATCCATATACCTTGCGCCGAAGAAGCCGTAGCCGGTTTCCTCGTCACGTTCTTTGCCGATAAAAACGAAGGGAGAGAACCGCATAGTTTTCGTGCGTTTTTCCCTTTCGGATTTATAAGCTTGTTGTTGCATCAATCTGTTGTTTCAACTTTGAGACAAGTGCCAGTGTCTTGCCCCGAATTGTGACGAATACCTACCGTACGTTCCTCGTTCCTTCCAGTGCAAGGCAGCCCTTAGTAATTTAAGGTGATGTTTCTATCCGGTTGTCTTCTCTTTAATTCATTTTTTAATATTTGTGTTTTCTTCTCTCCATCAAAAACAAGTTGCCCCTTGGAATTTATGCGATAATGAATCTCCCTCTCCGTTATATAGTCATGCGAATCCGAAAAAGCGCTGGTAATAAAACACAATTTCGAGTTTGAAGCATATAACAGGGTTGACACTGACAAGAACTCGTTTCCTGCTGACATGTTAACTAAATATGGGAGTAAGAAGCGAGAAATGAGAATTCCATCTTTGTCAAATGAATCGAACTCTAGAAACAATAAATCCGCCGTTTCGGTGTTCGAATTAAAACGATGGCATAAACATACTAGATAACCATCAGGACAATCAACACGGAATGTCGCATATGGTCGGAAATACGGGATCGTCACGGAGTGGAATACATTTTCCAATGGATTAGCGTTGCATGAAAAAAGACCAGTTTCATCATCTCTCGTGCGATTGTAGAAATCAGAATATGTTGAGTCTAATAACACTTCTGGATACTCAGCGAAACCAACGTCTTGAAGGCATAATAATGAATCTTGGCATGTCACCGGAGAAAAATAATTAATGAATTGAGCAAAGAGATTTTGACTTTTGAAAAAAGCTTGATCTCTTTGGCTCTGACAAGAACTGAAAAACGGAATAAGAAGTATAAAACAAGATAAATTCCTCATGGTCATTAACGTTTACTATAAACTTTTTCCTTGTTAAGGTTGGATTTCGTACGTACGCCTTCATTATCACCATTATATTCTCGGTACACACCTCCTCTACTTTGTTCTCCATAAACAAAAAATCTACAGTTGCCATTGTTTTCTCTTTTAACCGAATTGGAAAAAACTCGATCATTTAGGCCATGAAATTCAGGGTTGGTAAGAGGGGATGATGGTACCGTATATCCACTAGGGTGGTTGTGGGTATGAGAAACAACCTTTCCCTTTAAGACATGAGTCACAGCGCTGCCATAATCATCTCCTGTTTCGGAAAAAGATGTGGTGAGAATAGAGAGGGTGGTATGAGAACCATCCTTATTGACGTCATCCACTCCTATTAATGAGAATTCAACATCCGAGTTATCAGCCATAAACTCAAATAGTAACTTTCCCTCATCTCCTCCATTGTTTTTATCTAAATATAGCGTAAAAAATCCATCTTCTTTAGTGTAACCATGACCACGGTTTAATACGCCGGCTGTCAATTCAACAGACCTCCCATCGGAAGCTCTAACTACATCCGTTTCTGATTGCTGCTTCCAGATTAGTTCTCCTGACTTGTTCAGCTCCCAAACATCTCTTCCATCCGGGTCAACCAACTTCACAGGATTCCAAGCACAATACGCATAGGGTGACACAGATGGGTACTTGTCTGCCATCGGGTCAACCGACAGCCACATGG
This sequence comes from Bacteroidales bacterium, assembly GCA_017480525.1. Classification (GTDB taxonomy): domain Bacteria; phylum Bacteroidota; class Bacteroidia; order Bacteroidales; family P3; genus Colimorpha. The sequence continues at coordinate 18,681 of JAFVAM010000056.1, forward strand.
TCATGAGCTCGTGGTCCATGTATCTCGCCCCGAAGTAACCATCCCCCGTTTCCTCGTCGCATCCTTTGCCGGTGAAAGTGAAAGGACAGGACCACACATTTTGGGGGCGGTTTCCCCCTTCGTTTCTATAAACCAGTTGTTCCATCTATCG
>JAFVAM010000001.1 GCA_017480525.1 Bacteroidales bacterium
ACGCGTTTGCAAAATCTCAAGATTCGGTATCGTGAGATAGAATTGCCTGAAATAGGCCAGATAACGGGCAGAAAATCCGTTGCCGTACTCATGGGTCAGTGCGGCGGCAAGGTTCTTTATCAACTCCTTGCCGTAGGCCGCGCGGCTGTCGCCATGCTGCTCCTCTTCCACTATGCGACGGCCGATGTTCCAATAGGTGGAAATCATTGCTTCGTTGACAGCCGAGTAGGCCGACTGCCGGCCGGCATTGATTATTTCCCTGACGTCTCTGAGGAATGTGCTGTCGCTGCGTTGTAATTCGTCTGCTTCGCTCATCGGTTGGTGGTGGACTTTGCGTCAAAGGTTTCCTCTATTTCGTTCCATCCCTTTCTGCACAAAGGAGGGAAAGATGGTATTCCTGTAATTGTTTCGGACGAGAAAGACTGTTTTCATGCTACCTACTGCTTCAGTCTGAATACGTATTGCCGCGAGTTCTGGTCGACGGCGAAGAGTTCGTTGCCGTGGCGGGTGACGGTGACGGCGAGGGTGTTCTCGTCCCAGTCGTGGATGGTGCCGGAGCCGCGGTCGCCCTTCATGGTGACGTGGCCCCACACGCGGCCCTGCGCGCCGTCGGTCTCCACATAGATGGTCTCGGCCTTGCCCGCGGCCTTGGCGCCGCCCGTCTTCTGCGGTGTCGCGGCCTTGGCGGCGGAAGCCGTCTGCCGCGGCATGGGGGTTGCGGAGGGCGACGGTCCGTCCGGCGAAGATGTCTCCGACAGGAGCGGCGACACCGCCTCGCCCGCCGCCTCGTCCACCGGCGGCGCCGGCGCCGTGCTGTCGGCCTCGGCGGCCCGTTGTCCACATCCCGCCAGCGTCCACAGCGCCAGGACCACAACCGTCATTATCGTTCCTCGTTTCATATCCTTATCATTTTATATATAGTCATTTCCAATAGCTCCAGTCGAATGCGCCCTCCGCCTCCTCGGGTACCTGCGGGAAGAGGTCGCGTCCCACGACAGCCTCCACGCTGTCCACGCTGACGGCATAGTGGCGCGGCGCGAAGCCCTGCTCGTTGTTCTCCACGATGAAGCCCACCGTCCTGTAGCCCTGCCCGGTGCTGACGGCCAGAGCCTTGAAGAAAGCCTGCGGCACCCACACGGAGGCCCCGCCGATGGTCCGGGGCGTGGCGGCGGTGTCGAAGATGGGGCCGCACACCACCCACACGCGTCCGTAGTGCCGCGCCATACGCCGCGTCAACTCCTCAATCTTGCGCCAGGCCTGCGAGTTCATCTCGTGGTTCTGGGGGCAGATGTTGGTGAAATAGAAACTCTCCTCCAGCGCCTGGCAGCTCCACTTCATGTCGGCCCTCGGGGCCATGTGGCCCTTGTCGTAGCCGCTGCCCGCATAGTCCTCGCGGCTGGCCTTGGGGAAACGGACTGCGGGGTCGCGGCTGAAACTGAAGTCGCCGTTGTTCTCGCCCTCCACCTCCTCGGCCGTCAGCTCCCAGGCCACCCAGTCGGGACACAGCGTGACATGGTTGTACGAAGCCGTGTAGCCGAGGTGGACCACGAGGTCCTCCGTGTCGCCGTAGTCCGGCAGTTCAAGCCCCTTCGGGGCCGTGCAGGCGGGAGCCTGCGCCGCGGCGTCCGATGCCCGGAAACATCCGCCCAGCAGCAGCGCCATGGCGGCCATCATGTTGGCGATAAACACCCTTTGTCTCATAGCGTCTGTCTCTTTTCTTCGTCTTTTCCAAACCTTTTTTTTCTTTCGCGCCTCACAGCTCCACCTCCTCGCGGAACGCGGGCACGTCGACGTGCTTCCATCCGCGCTCGGCGAGGGTCTGTGCGAAGTGCATCTGCGTCTCCTCCTCGCCGTGCACCACGAAGATCCCCTTGAGTTTCTTCTGGTCCTGGCAGGAGATGTAGCGGAGCATCTCCTCGTAGTCGGCGTGGCCGGAAAGGGAGTCGATGCGGCGCAACTCGGCGCGCACCTTGTGGCGCTGGCCGAAGATGGAGACCTCCTCGTCGCCACGCATAATTCTGGCTCCCAGGGTGCTGGGCTCGCAATAGCCCACACAGAGGATGGTCGTCGCGGGGTTCTCTATGTGGTTGGCCAGGTGGTGCTTCACGCGCCCGGCCTCCATCATGCCGCTGGCGGCGATGATGACGCAGGGCTTGTGCCTGACGTTGAGCTGCTTGCTCTCCATGACGCTCTGTATGTAGTGCAGGCGGTCGAAGCCGAAGGGATCGGGGTCCGTCTGGCAATAGGCGGCGATTTCGTCGTTGAAGCATTCGGTGTGGAGCTTCATGATATTGGTTGCGCTGACGCTCAGCGGACTGTCCACGAAGACATCGATGTCCGGCAGCAGGTCCACATGCTCCAGGCGGTCGAGGGCATAGATAATCTCCTGTGCGCGACCGATGGCGAAACTGGGGATGATGAGCTTGCCCTTCTTCTTGGTGCAGGTGTCGAGGACAGCCATAAGCAGCTCCTGTTCAGCGTTCTGCAGGCTCTCGTGCAGGCGGTCGCCGTAGGTGCTTTCCATGATGAGGTAGTCCACCTGGGGGAACGGCTCGGGGTCCTTGAGGATCTGCTTGTCGTAGCGCCCGATGTCGCCCGTGAAGCCCAGGCGTATCTTGCGGCGTCCGTCCCTGATTTCCAGGTATACAAAGGCCGAGCCGAGGATATGGCCCGCGTCGAAAAACTCCACCGTCACCTCGCCCTCGATGTTGAACTTCTTGTGGTAGGGCACCGAGATGAAACAGCCCATGCACTGCTGGGCGTCCTGCTCGTCGTAGATAGGCTCCACGGGGTCGAGGCCTTGCGCCTTGCGCTTCTTGTTGAAGGTGGCGGTGTCCTGCATCTGGATGCGGCCGGCGTCGGCCAGCATGATGGCGCAGAGGTCGCGCGTGGCCGGGGTGCAGAGCACCGTGCCGCGGAAGCCCAGCTTATAGACGTAGGGGATGAGGCCCGAATGGTCGATATGTGCGTGGGAGAGAATGAGATAGTCAATCTCCGAAGGGTCGAAGCCCAGGTCGCGGTTCATGGCGTCGGTCTCCAGACCCTTGCCCTGATACATGCCGCAGTCCAGCAGTATCTTCAGCCCGCTCTTGGTGGTTATCAGGTGTTTGCTGCCCGTCACTTCGCGGGTGGCACCCATAAATTGCAGTTTCATTGTCTTTTATCTTTTATATTGAGAATGCAAATATACGATTTTTTTTCCATCCGGTAGAAAAAAGTTATTCAACCGACACTTTCGCCACCCCGAAATCGCCCACTCTGACCACGAACAGTCCTGCCGCCGGCAGGGTTGCCGACCAAAGCGCGCCGGGGGCCGCCGTGCCGTCCACGAGGCGTCCTTCGGAATCGTAAACGCCTATGGGCAAGCCTTCTGCGCCCACCACCGAGAGCGTCCGTCCCCTCGCATGGGCATGCCACTGCCGCGTCGCCGGACCGTCGATGCCGCTCTGTTCAAAAAAAGCCGTCAGCACCTGCCCGTCCGTCGCCGCCACACGGCGTGGGTTTTCCCGCGAGCCGTCGTTCCAGCCCGCGAAACGCGCCCCCTCCAACGGCAGGGCGCAGACCTCCACCAGCGTGCCCTCCGGCACCTCGGCGCTGCCCACACCGAAGCCCATGGCCTCGTCGGCGGAGACCACCCGCAGACGCACAAGCGGCTGGCGCACAGTGTCGTGCGCCACAAAAGTCACCGTGTCGTGTTCCACAACAGTCACCGTGTCGTGCGTCACGACGGTCAACGTGTCGTGCACCTCGGCATAGAGCGTGTCGCGCGGCACAGCGAAGAACATGGCCCAGAGGTTCATATCGCCCATGAGCGTCAGCGGACGGGGATTGCGCATGTCGCCGTCGCTCCAGCAGATGAAAGCGAACCCGTCCGACGGCAAGGCGCTGATGGTCAGCAGGGTGCCGGTGCCGAAAGAGCCGTCGCCCTCCACAGTGCCGCGCAGCGGGTCGTTGGCCGAGAGGGTGAGCGTGGCCTGGGGGCCGTCATCAGCCACCGAGCCGAAAGCCGACCAAGGCGCGGCGGCGTAGGCCACCGCCGCGCCTCGCGGCACATGCAACGTGCTGCCACTCAGGTCGTCCTGATAGAAGGCGTATGGCGACGTGCCGGGCGGCTCGGTGCCTCCCATCCACACGTCGGACAGCAACGGACAGTTGGCAAAAGCCTGAAGTCCAATGGTGTCCACCGACGGCGGCACCGTGGCGCTGCGCAGGTGCGAACAGCCGTTGAAGGCGCTGTTGCCTATCCACAGCGCGCCGTCGCCCACGCTGACCGACGTCAGCGCCGTGCATCCGTAGAAGGCCAGCTGCCCAACGCCGACAACCCGGTAGGCAGTGCCCTCGTGCAGCACACTGGAAGGGATGCGCAACGCGCCCACAGGGCGGTCGAAATTCTGCCACCCGTTGACGGGCATGGCCGAGGCATTGGGATAGGTCACCTCCACGCCGCCGTTGACAACGCTGAAATAGAGCGTCTGCCCGCTCCCCACGGCCAGAGCGAAATCGTAGGCGGCGGCACCCAGCGACGCCACACAGCAGAGCAGAAAAACACAGAGAGTCTTTTTCATCGATGTACATAGAACGCGCACACGAAGAAAAAATTGCGCCGCAGGCAAAAAAAAGCCCTCTTCCCCTCCTCTCCACCTTCCTGAAATCCAGCATCGAAGAGCGTCCATCTCTTACTCATCGCCTACTCTTCCCCATACCATCGGCTTATAAAAATTTTCACAAGTAGGCAATAAATAGTTGGAGACAACGTTATGATAGGTGAATAATAAAAGATAGAACCAACGTTATGGCGAAACAATCAGGCAGTTATATGGGCGGCTTCAGCGGACGGCTGGGGCCTGCAGTGGGCTACCAGTGGAACGGGAAATGGTGTCTGCGGGCGCGGCCGCAGGCGGTACGCAACCCGCGCAGCGAGAAGCAGACGGAGCACCGCGAGATGTTCAAGCGCGAGGTGCAGCTGGCGGCGCAGATGCGCTGGGCTGTGGTGAAGGCGCTGACCCCCATGGCGCGGGAGGCGGGCATGACCTCCTACAACCTCTTCGTGAGCCTCAACCAGGCGGCCTTCAGCCTTGTCGACGGGGTGTTCACGGTGGACTACAGCCGCCTCGTTTTGAGCACCGGCACGGCGGCTCCTGTGGCAATGGAGAGTGCTGAATGCAAGGAGGATGGGATCGTCGAGGTGAAGTTCGACAAGAACCCCCTCCACCTCGTGGCGGGCGCACACGACAGCGTCTACCTCTACGCCTACTGCCCTGCGGCGGAGCGCGGCTACCTGGCGGCGCCGGTCTACCGCAACGCCAAGCGCATGGCGGCGGTGCTGCCCGAGTCCTTCGAGGGGCAGCGGGTGGAGCTCTACCTCATGGTGGAGGACGGCCGCGGACGGTGGTCGGAGACAGCCTACGGCGGCAGCCTCACGCTGGTGCCGCAGCGCGGGGACACCGCTTCATCCTCCGCATCAACTTCCACACCTCAACCACAAGAGCATCAGGAAACAGACATGCCTATGTTGAAGGAAAGCACGAAGCCCTCCGCAGAGACTGCGGCGGCCTCGGCACCACCCACGGAGAGCCTCCGCAGCGAGGCCCCGAAGCCGCCGGAAGGCAGCGGGGTGCAGCTCGGCCTCTTCGGGTTCTGACACCCCTCCGGCAGGCTCCGACATCGGTGCCAATGCCGCCGCCACAGACGGACGCCTGCGGACGAAAAGAAGTTTTTTTCATGTTTTCCGCGCACAATTCGGGATTTTTGCGTAACTTTGCACTTCCGTTTCCCCGCTCGGAGATGGTATAACTTATTGTTATATAAAAGAGAACAACAAGAATAATACATAGAACAACATAAGAAAAGAACACAGAAGTATGGATAAAAAGTCGATTATCGGACTGTTTCTGATTTTTGGAATTTTCGTAGGCTATATGTGGTGGATCAGCCCCTCGGCAGAGGAGCGTGCGCAGATGGAGGCCGAGCGCAAGCACTACCAGGACTCCGTGGCTGCGGCGAAGCGCGTGGCGGACTCCGTGGCCATGGAGCAGGCACTGCTCGACTCGCTTGTCGCCATCGGCGACACGACGGTGGCCCACGCCGCCGCCCCGATGGCCGACATGGGGGTGTTCTCCTCGCTGACCGTCGCCGAAGGACGCATCATACCGCTGAAAACCAGCCTCATGAACATCGACTTCAACACCCGTGGCGCGAAGGTGGACCGCGTGGTGCTGACGGACTATCAGACCTACGACAAGAAACCGCTGGAGTTGGTGTCGCCCGCCGACGACAACTTCAACCTGGCCTTCTCGGTGTCGCAGAACCGCGAGGTACACACGCGCCTGCTGACCTTCGAGCCATACGTCGACGGCCGTCCGTGGGACGGCGAGGCGCTGACGCTGGAGGCCGGCGACTCGGCGGTGGTGGCCCTGCGGGCCGACATCGGCGGCAGCCTCGACGACAGCAGCGCCGCCGGGGAGCACTACCTGGAGTTCGTCTACACCGTGCGCGGCGACAGCTACGAGGTGGGCTTCGACATCAACTTCGCGGGGCTGAACGACATCATACGCACCAACAACTACCTCGACCTGCAGTGGAGCAGCCGCATGAACCGCCAGGAGAGGGTGTCCCACGGCAACCGCGGCAAGGGCGGCCGCAACAGCGACCGCGAGCGCTACTACAGCAGCATCTACTACAAGCCGCCGAAGGACGACGTGGAGAGCCTCTCCATGGGCAGCGACGGCAGCAAGCAGGTGAGGACCCAGATAGACTGGATAGCCTTCAAGCAGCAGTATTTCTGCGCCATCCTGACGTCGGAAGACGAGCCTTTCGTGAACGCCGACATCGCGGTGAACACCGACGAGAAGGCCGTGAAGGACACCGCCCTGCACTACCTGACGGACATGAAGGCCGTCGTGGGCCTCCCCTACAGCTCCACGACGACGCAGGCCCACATGGGCTTCTACTTCGGCCCGACGAAGTTCCGCGACCTCAAGGCCATGCACCGCGGTTTCGAGAAGATGCTGCCCCTCGGATGGACGGTCGTCTCCAAGAGCATCAGCCGCTGGCTCATCATCCCGGCCTTCAACTTCCTGGAGACCTTCCTGACGAACTACGGCCTCATCATCATCCTCTTCACGCTGCTCATCCGCCTGGTGCTGCTGCCGCTGGTGTACAAGAGCTACAGGGGCAGCGCCATCATGCGCATCCTCAAGCCCGAGATGGATGCGCTGAACAAGCGGTTCCCCAAACAGGAGCAGGCCATGTAGAAGCAGCAGGCCATGATGGCCTTGCAGAAGAGCGCAGGCTACAGCCCCATGGCGGGCTGCCTGCCGGTGCTCATCCAGATGCCGTTCCTCACGGCCATGTTCATGTTCTTCCCCATAGCCATCGAGTTGAGGCAGAAGCCTTTCCTGTGGTGCGACGACCTGTCGAACTACGACTCCATCCTCGACTTCGGGTTCAACATCCCGCTCTACGGCGACCATATCTCGCTGTTCTGCCTGCTGATGTTCGGCATGCAGTTCTTCTACACGTGGTACACCATGCGCGGGCAGAACATGAACGCCGGCATGCCGGGCATGAAGTTCATGATGTATTTCATGCCGTTCATGATGCTCTTCATCTTCAACTCGCAGAGCGCGGGACTGAACCTCTACTACCTCATTTCGCTGACCTTCACGATGACGGTGATGATGCTCATCCGCCGATTCACGAGCGAGAAGAAGGTCCGCGCCCGCATGGCGGCCTACGCCGAGAAGCAGGCTTCCGGCAAAGGCAAGCCCAGGAAGAAGAGCAATTTCCAGAAGCGCCTCGAGGAACTGCAGAAGCAGGCCGAGGCCATGCAGAAGCAGCAGAGGAGGTAGGCGGGGGTGTGAACTTCAAGTGGCTGACGCAAAAAAAAACGGGAGCCACCTAAATGTCATGACGACGGCATAGCTGCTGGCCCTGGAAGGCGAACAGAACGATGTCCAACATATAGAACTCAAATTTTTTAAATACCATGATAGTAACACTTGTAACCATTTTCATCATCGGGTATGCGTGCATAGCGCTCGAACACCCCTTGAAAATCAACAAAACGGCGACAGCCCTGCTCCTCGGAGTGCTGGTGTGGGCCGTGTACAACATCTTCAACCTTGTGTCGGGAGGCTACGTGAACATAGCCGAGATACACGAAGCGCTGGCCAGTCCGGACAACAAGCTAAGCCCGATTGAACTCTACCGCAACTTCGTTTCGTCCAGTCTGGTTGAGAACCTCGGCGAAACGGCCGAGATTGTCTTCTTCCTGTTGGGTGCCATGACAATCGTCACCCTCATCGAGGACTACCAGGGCTTTACCATCATCACCGACAAAATAACCACCACCAACAAGAAGAAGCTCCTGTGGGTCGTTTCGATAATGACCTTCTTTCTCTCGGCGCTGCTCGACAATATGACCACGGCCATTGTGATGGTGGCCCTGCTGCGCAAGCTCATATCCGACAAGAAAGAGCGGTGGCTCTTTGCGGGCATGGTCATCCTGGCTGCCAATGCAGGCGGCGCATGGAGCCCCATCGGCGACGTTACGACCATCATGCTGTGGATCAAAGGCCAGGTGACGACCGTCAACATCATGGTGAAGACCCTTCTGCCAAGCCTGGTGTGCATGGTGGTGCCTGTCATCATTCTGGGCAGCATGCTCAAGGGCGACATCGTGCGCCCGGACGAGGAGCACAGTGGCCTCGAGGTGGCGCCCTGGATGCGCCGGCTGGTGCTCATCATGGGCGTGTGCGGACTTGTCTTTGTACCTATATTCAAGAGCGTGACCCACCTGCCTCCCTACCTCGGCATGCTGCTCAGCCTCTCGGTGTTGTGGATCACCACAGAGATTTTGAGCCGCAAGCACTCCAAGGAGGGCCACACGCTGCCCACCGCAGTGAGCACGCTTGAGCATGTCGACGTGCCCACCATACTCTTCTTCCTTGGCATACTCATGGCCGTGGCCTGCCTCAAGGTGTCCGGCATCCTCGGCGGTCTGGCCAATGCGCTTGACGCCACGTTTATGGGCATCAAAGTGGGCGACGAGGCCGTGGGATTCTTCCTCATCGACATGGTGATCGGTGTGCTTTCGTCGATAGTCGACAATGTGCCGCTGGTGGCCGCTGTGCAGGGCATGTATCCGCTGAACGACCCGTCGGCCATCGACTTCACTCCTGTCTTTGTGGCCAACCATCCCTTCTGGGAGTTCCTGGCCTACTGCGCCGGTACGGGCGGAAGCCTCCTCATCATCGGCTCGGCAGCCGGTGTGGCCGTGATGGGCATGGAGAAAATCGACTTCATCTGGTACCTGAAGAAAATCTCGTGGCTGGCCCTGGCGGGCTATGTGGCCGGAGCCGTGGTGTTCATCGCCATGAACCTGCTGTTTGAACCCTACGAGTGGTGGAGCACGATGGTGTGATGAAGCAGCTCTGGCACGAATTCCTGCAACGCCCGTGGTGGCGGAAAGCGCTGGACATTGTCGTGGCGCTCTTCGCCGTGGCGGGCGCTGCCATCATCGGTGCCTGGAGCCTCTACCAGCTGGGAGTCACCAACAACAAGGGTGCGGTGGACAAGAACTACCGCTCGCTGATGGAGGTGGCGGAGATTGAGGATCTGAAGCATGCGCGGCTGACGCCGGAGCAGGTGGACAACGAGTGGGCGCTGCGCTATGCGCGGCTGTCGGCGCTGGCCCGCTACTATCCCGTCAACGCACGCCTCATCCTCGTTGCCGCACAGCACAGCGACGACCCCCTGGCGGTGGACCGCATGATAGCGGCCGCGAAGGTGTACATGGACAGCCTGCCGGAGCTCGACAACCTGGCCGACAGGCTCTGCGAGGAGTTGGAACGGGTGCCGCAGCAGCGCAACGGCAACGTCATCCCCTGGATGGCGGGGCCCGAATGGCAGGCCCTGAAGCAGGCCATCCAGCGCGACAGCGCCCTCATCATAGAGGCAGGACGCCTCTCCGGCGTGGAACCCCGCATGATTGTGGGCTGCCTCGTGGGCGAGCAGATCAGGCTCTTCAACTCCAAGCGCGAGATGTTCAAGAAATACCTCGGCCCGGTGAAGGTGCTGAGTGTGCAGAGCCAGTTCAGCTACGGCGTCAACGGCATCAAGGACTTCACGGCCAAGGCCGTGGAGGAGCATCTGCAGGACCCCACGTCGGAGTTCTACATGGGGCCGGCCTATGAGCATCTGCTGGACTTCACCACCGAGGACCACGAGACGGAGCGCTACAACCGCCTGGTGGACTACCGCAACCATCTCTACAGCTATCTCTACACCGGGTGCATCCTGCACCAGACGATGCTGCAATGGCGCCGCGCGGGCTACGACATCAGCGACCGTCCGGACATCCTGTTCACGCTGTTCAACGTGGGCTTCGCACAGTCGGTGCCCAAGGCCAACCCTGTAGCCGGCGGCAGCCACATCACGGTAGGCGACGCGGAGTACACCTTCGGCGCCATAGGATTCGACTTCTACTACAGCGGCGAGCTGGCCGAGACATTCCCCTTCCAGCGCGAGCGCTTCACCAACAAGCAGACGCCCCTGACGGCGGAGGAGGTGGAGCGCATACAGCAGAGCATGAGCGACTGCAACCGCCCGGAACGCGGACTGGAATACCGCAACAGCAACGCCTCCTCCCCCACCCTGCCACAGGAGGAACCCGACCCTTTCGGGGTGAACCACGAGAAAACCATCCCTGTGGAACACACGGCACAATAAAATAAGAAAATTCACGTTACCTTACAAATTTAAAAACCAAAAAAACAAAAAAAATGAAAATGTTTCGCAAAATCATGATGGCCATGTTCGCCATTGCAGCCCTCGGCATGACCGCGGCCTGCGAAAAGGAATCAGACGACAACAACGGCAGCGGCGTCGTTGAAGGCACCATTGTGGGCCACTGGACGGTGGACCGCGTCACCCTCGACGGCGAATACTGGAACCCGACGGGTACCGACATGGAGACCTACATCTTCATCGAGGCTGACGGCACCGGCTCCTTCACCTTCCAGAAGAACACCGGCAACTTCACATGGAGCCTCGACGGCACCGCTCTGTCGCTCCAGTTCGAGGGCGTCAACGGCAGCTACGAATACACCGTCACCGAGCTGACCGACACCACGGCCTTCATCGTCGGCGACATCATCCCCGTTGTCAACATTTCAGGAGCTGTGAAGATGCACATGGTCAAGGCCGGAACGAACCCTGGCGGCGAGAACCCCGGAGGTGAGAACCCCGGCGGCGAAAATCCCGGCGGTGAGGATCCCGGCGATGAGCCTGGCGGCGACCCCGCTGAGTTCCCCGGCGGCACCAACTGGGCCTACTCCGAAACAGTCACCCTGCCCAACATCCCCATGCCCATCGCCATCAATGCCACCCTCACTTTTGTCGCCACCGGCAACAATGGCAACCTGACGGTGAACGTGCCCGGTATCATCAGCGAGAACGCCGACTTCACCTACACCTACAGCGCCACGACACAGGAAGGTCTGGCCACCGGCAATATGTTCAACTCCCCCAACGTGGAGATTGCCTTCCGCTACAACAGCACCGACGATGTCATGACCGTCGTGCTTCCCGAAGAGGTGGCCTCGCGCTTCAGCGCCCTGTCGTCCGACATTCCCACACAGATTGACTTTGTCCGCGCCGACTGAACAGATTGAGCGCTAAAAAAACAAGAGACAGCCGCCGCAGCCGTGAAAGGTCTGCGGCGGCTGTCTCATTTCAAAAGACCGGCCTGCCTCGTTGTGGTGGAGAGGACGGCGACGCCAGGAGTCGGTGAGGACAGCAGCCTGCGAAGCGGGGTGGCAGTCCTCGTCGGCACAGAGCGCGCCGCGCGCTACGGTGAGCTGTGCATGGAGATGGGTCTTTGCATTGCGGCCGGTCTTACAGTTGGCACAATTCGTCGGGTTTGATGCCGAGGAGCTTCATCTTCTGGCGGATGGCAGGGAGTTCATCCTCGAGGAACTCGCGACGCTGCCCGGCGAGGATGCGCTGCTTGGCGTCGGGGCTGACGAAGTAGCCCACGCCGCGGCGGTTGTAGATGATTTCTTCGCCCTGCAGGTGTTCGAAGGTGCGCATGACGGTGTTGGGGTTGACCCCCATGGCCGCAGCCACATCGCGCACGGAGGCCATGCGCTCGTCCTCGGCAGGGGTGCCGCCGAGAATCTGCTCCATCAGCCGGTCGGCGATTTGCAGGTATATCGGTTTTTGTTTTCTGAATTCCATTTTGCTGATGTTTTTTGTTAGCGGGGATTAGCGCAAACCGCCGTTTCATTAAACCTTGCCTTTGTGACGATTGAAGGTGATGATGCGCATTTGGCGGCCCTGGGGGTCGGGGACGAGGCGGAAGCCGTGGTCGACGAGCCAGAGGCTGTCGCCTTCGCGGTCGTCGGCGAGGCGGCGGTACTCCACACGTAGATAGTAGGAGAGGCTGTCGGGTGTGGCCACAGGAATGCGATAGCTGGTGCGCAGATTGTCGACGATGTTGAAGGCGCACATGCAGTCGAGGGTATCGGAATCCTGCAGCCCGGCGAGGCGGGCGTGGTAGCGGACAGTGTCGGCCACGACGAGGAGCCGCAGGGGTTCGTAGGTGGTGTCGGCCACCAAGAGTCCGCGGTCGATGAGGAGCTGCAGCAGCGGGTTGAAGTCGTGGGGCCGCTCGGGTTCGCGGTTGCTGATGAAGATTTCGTATCTGGGCAGGAAGGCCTGCTTCACCTTGTCGATATAATACATGGTGGTGTCGAACGCGTCGATTCCGGATCGGGTGAAGTGCGTCAGGGTACAGGCCAGGTCGGGGATGGTGGTGCAATAGACCAGAGAGTCGCGTTGCATGTAGCCGTTGCACGACGGGAGATCGGGGAAGGAGGGGATGGAGGAGATGTTGAGCGTGTAGCGTCCGTCGTCGATGTCTATGTCCACGCCTTTGGGTGTGCAGCCAGCCATGGCGGCTGCCAGTACGATGATGAATGATATGCGTTTCATGACTTTAAAATTTGGACTTTACCCATCAATACGGCATTTTTTTCAGTCGGCGCCAGGCGAGCCACGTGAAGAGGGCGAAGACGACGATGTTGACCACGGTGACGGTGCCGAGGAAACTGTTCATAAAGCCTTCACGCGTGGCACCTGCGAAGGAGTCGTAGAGCCACTCCACAAAGTCAGGCTTGTAGGCCAGCGACACGGTAACGGGGATGGACACAATGGTAAGGACAAACTCGAGGGCATAGAGGATGAGGAAGGTATAGATGACCTTGTGCTTCTTGAAGAGGGTGGCGGCGAAGAGGAAGATGGCCGGAAAGGAGAGGCAGGATGTCCAGGAGGAGGTGGGGAGCAGCCAGGAATGGAAGCCGGGCATGGTGTCGTCGTCGAGGGGTATGGTGGTGACGAGGGGAAATCCGCCGCTGCCTTGCCAGAGCCACTCCCGGTAGGAGCCGGCGGGGAGGAGACGCAGGACGATGTCGAGCACCATGCTGCCCAGATAGACCACCACGGGAGCCACAATGAAAGTGAAAAGCATCATGCTGAGAAACTTTTCGAGCTTCGAGGCCGGCAGCATGGCATAGTAGATGCCCTCGTTGCGGAGGTTCATCGTGCGGTAGAGGCGCGACGGCACCATCAGCGCCGCGAAGGAGGAGACCACCATGATCATTGCAACACGGTAGTCGGGGCCAATGACGGCGTCGCGACTGACGACGAGCGTCAGCAGCCACACGGCAAAAGGCAGCGTCGCCAGCACAATCATCGTCGTGCCGAACATGGGCCAAAGGTTGCGGAAGTCCTTGTTGACAACCTTGCAGAAACGGTTCCAGTCGAAAGTGTTGTTCATATCTATCGCTATTTAAAAAAGTTCTTTGACGGTGTTTTTGTTGCGGAGGACGGCGTTGAAGAGGGCCTCGATGTTGAGTTGGCTCTCCTCGCCGGTGGTGTTGGGAACGACGTTGAGGAAGCCGCCGGGCTGCATCTCGCTGTAGAGGGCGTCGTCGCGCCGCTCGCCGCCATACTCGAAGAAGAGTTTCTGCTGGATGCGCTGCACACTGGCATCGAGGAGGACGCCGCTGTTGGAGAGGATGACGATGGGGTCGATGAGATTCTCCACATCCTTCACCTGGTGGGTGGAGATGATGATGGTGCAACGCTCGTCGGCGCGCTTGCTGAGGATGGAACGGAACTGGGCCTTGGAGGGGATGTCGAGGCCGTTGGTGGGCTCGTCGAAGAGCACATAGTCGGTACCCAGCGCGAGGGTGGCGGCAATGAGGCTCTTCTTCTGCTGTCCGAAGCTCATCTCGCGGAAACGGCGGTCGGGTTCCACCTCCATCTCCTGCATGAGGTGGAGGAAGGTGCCCTGGGCGAAGGTGGGATAGAAGGGCAGAAGTTCGTCGACGAACTTCTGCGGCGTGGCGCCGTCGGGGAGCGACACCTCATCGGGGAGGAAGACGATGCGCTGCAGCATTTCGGGACAGCGGTCGTGGGTGGTGAATCCGTCGAGGGACACGGTACCCTTGTTGGGCCGCAGCAGGCCGCAGACAAGCTTGAGGAGGGTGGTCTTCCCCACCCCGTTCTCGCCCAGCAGGCCGTAGATGTTCCCTTCGGGGAACGAGAGGTTGATGTTCTTGAACACCGGTGACTTCTTGTAACTGAAATCGAGGTCCCTTATCTCTATCATCTCTTTGTGTTTTTTAGTGTTTGTACTTGATGGCGGTGCCGTAGACGAGTACCTCGGCGGCCTGAGCCATGATGGCGCTGGTGGTGTAGCGCAAACCGATGATGGCGTCGGCATCCATCTTCACGGCCTGGTCGACCATGCGCTGGGTGGCCTGCTCGCGGGCACGTTCCATCATGCCGGTGTAGCTTTTCAGCTCGCCGCCCACAATGCTCTTCAGTCCCTGGCCGAGATCGCTGAACATGTTCTTGCTCTGGATGGTGCTGCCGGTGACAACACCCAATTCCTCGTAATTGCACCCCTGGAGGGTCTCTACTGATACAAGTTTCATAATCTTTTTCCTGTTTTTAATTGGTTTATGTTTGTATATTACTGCTTCTCTCGTTGCATTCCTGCGTTGAGTGTGCCACCGCGGACAGTGGGAAGATGCCTACATCTGTGGTGTCCCTCCGTCGGAGCCCCCCTGACGGGCCTTGCCTTCGAGGTCCATTTTGCCAATGCGCCACGTAAGGCCGAGGCTGACAAAACGGCTGTCGAACTGTGTGCTGCCGGTGGTCTGATACTGCGGTGCGATGGTGTTCTGTCCCCACTCGGCCAAGCCGAAGATGTCGTTGACGTTGAGGTAGACGCTGAGTTTGCGGTCGAAAAAGTCGCTGCTGACGCCGAAATCCACCCCCTTGTTGGCCACGCTCATGCTGTACAGACCCAGTTGGGGAGAGTTGTAGTGTGCGTTGGCGAAGATTTCCAGCTTGTCCCACACCTTGGCCCATACGTTGAGGCGAACGCTCCAGCTCATCTTGCTGTCGCTGTCGCCGTTGTACTTGTAAGCATAGTTGAACACCGAGGCGTTGAGGCGAACGTTGAGGAAGCCCGTGGGGCGATAAGTGATGTTGGCGTCGAGTCCCTCGGTGTGGCTGGAGCCGATATTGTCGGGGTAGGTGTAGTTGACCAGCTGCGTTGCGGGGAAAAAGGCCGGGGCGTAGCCGGCGGAGGTCATCTCCCCCACCTCGTCGGTGTTGGCGCGCAGGTAGGCATTGAGGTTCACCATGCCGAAGCCCATGATGTATTTGCTCCATGCGGCCTCGAGGTTGTGAGTGTAGGCCACAAGGAGATTGGGGTTGCCTGTGGAGTAGCTGTAGTCGTCGTAGCGGATGAAGGGGTTGAGCTGCGTGCTGCCGGGGTTGTCGGGGCGGCGCTTATAGGAGAGGCTGTAGGAGGTGAAGGTCTTGGTCTGGTAGGAGAGGTGGAGAGAGGGCACGAGGAGCAGGAAGGTGGTGTCCACCGTGGTGCTGCCGCTGCCGTCGTCATATTGCCACCGACTGTAGGGCTGCGCCATCATACCACGCAGACCCACCTTGGCGGTGAAACCGCCCCAGCGTTTCTGCACCGTGGCGTAGACAGCGTTGTCCATGCCGTGTTCATGCCCCTCGTAGGAGCGGAGGGGTACACGGACGTAAACGCCACCGGACAGGGTGTCGAGCGTCTGCCTGCTGCTGCCGAAGCCGAAGTCCGTCGAGAGGCCCGCCTCAATGGTCCAGTCATACTTCAGAGGATGGGTGTAGTTGAGTTCGGCGCTCACGCTGGGGTTGCTGGTAAGAGAGTAGTCACGGCGCACCTGGTCAGGGAACGCGGGGTTGCGGTATACGAAGGTGCTGTTGCTGGTACCTCCGTTGCGCGACATGTTGCCGTTGAGGGAGAGTGAGACTTTGCGCCCCGTGGTATCAAAGCGATGCTCGAGCAACAAGCCACCGTAACCGCCATAGAAGAGACCGTCGTCGTTGTCGTGGGTGTAGCGGTAGCCGAGGTTGAGGGGAGTGGGGTACTCATAGTAGTCAAGGTTCACCGTGCTGTGGTTGTTGCCCCAGTAGGGGTAAAAGCCCACCCAGGAGGCCAGATGCGTCTTTTCGTTGATATTCCAGTTGATGTTCAAGCCGGTGTAGCCACCGAAGTTGCGGTTCTCGGTCGTGTCCCGGTGGCTCTGGAAGCGGCTGGTGTCGCCGTTGTTGTCGAAGAGGGCGCTTGTGCCGTCGCTGTAGATGTTGTGATGCGCATAGTTGGCGTTGACATAGACGTTGATGTCGAACTTGTCGTTGGCGTAGACATACGAGGCCCACGGCGAGAAACTCGGCATCGTGTTGGCTCGGAATCCGAAGCTGAGGAACTCGTTGCGTTTCACCGTCTGGTTGGTGACGATGTTGATCACGCCCCCGCTGCTCGAATAACGCGCCGAGGGGTTGGTGATGACCTCGATGCGCTCTATAGCGTTGGCCGGCAGCTGTTTGATATACTGCTTCAGGGCCTCCCCGTTCATGTGGCTTGGACGGTCGTTGATCCAAATCTCAACGCTGCTGACGCCGCGCAGAGTGATGTTGCCCTCGGCATCCACCTCCACGCCGGGGGCGTTCTGGAGGGCGTCGCTGGCGGTACCCGTCTGGATGGAGGGGTCCTCCTTGGTGTTGTACATGTTCTTCTCGCCGTCCATCTGGAAAAGTGGCTTCTCAGCCACCACCTCCACCTCACGCAGCAAGGTTCCACCCTTCAATCCGATTGCCAAATCATCTATATTGTCTATAATTTCTATATTATCCATATAGCTCTCATAACCCACATACGAGGCCTGCAGCACATAGCTCCCCACCTTCACGTCGGAAATCTCGAATCGTCCCTCGAAGTTCGTCGTTGCGCCACGCACAAACACCGTGTCCGACGGGCGCATCAGTCCCACATTCACAAAGGCCACTCCCTCCCCTGTCTTGGCATCGCGCACCATGCCGCTCACCCTCGCCGTCTGTGCCCCGGCAGGGGCTACGGTGGCCATAGCCACCAGCATTGCAATCAGTAATCTCTTCATCTTATTATAATGTTTAACATGTTCCACGTTCTTTTTTCGATTGCTCATTTCTCCGGTCCTCGTCGACGGCGGACTGCACATCGTGGTCCACCTGCCCCATCAAGACCCACAGCAGTGTCAGGAACCCGCCACCAAGCAATGCGGCAATCACCCCCGACAGCAACAAACCTCCATTCTCCAGACGCCCCACCACAAAGGTGGCCACCGCAAAAGCCGGGAAAAGCACCATATATTTCCTTACTCCAAGCTTTTTCCACCATTCTCTCACCTCTATTATTTCTTCCTTCGATTTCATTCTCAATATTTTACTCAATACACAACACCAGTGTGTTAGTTTTCTAATACACTGCAAAAGTAATACTTTTTTTTAAACCATGCAATTTTTTTTCAAAATTTCTTCATTAATTCCATCCAAGCCAATCCTTCCAGGCAGGGGATTTGGTGGTCGAGGGTTGGTCGGAAAGATGTATGGATTTTTTCCCGATGGAACAATATTATTTTGGCAGTAGCGTTATTTAGTGGTATTTTTTCAATAAATAATAAAAGAGAACGACATGACACAAGAAGAAAGCAAAGCTCTGGGAAACAACTATAATATTGCAGAATCGCTACGCTTTTTCCGCCGCTGGTGGAAGGTGCTGGTGGCGGTGTTGGTCGTGGCGGCCGTGGTTTCGGCCATTGCAGCGTGGATGATCAAGCCGCTCTACAAGTCGTCGGCCGTCATCTTCCCCACGAACAGCAACCGCCTGTCGAAAGCCATCATGGACTACCACTACAGCCTCGACTTCATGGACTACGGCATCGAGCGAGACTGCGAGTACGCCATACAGATCCTCTCCTCGAAGAGCATGCAGCAGGCTGTCTGCCAACACTTCAACCTCATGGAACACTATGGCATTCCCTCCGACGACGCCCACCGTCTCTTCAAGCTCGACGAGCAGTATCGCAGCAACATCAGCGTGAAGCGCACGGAATTCCTCGGCGTGGAAATCGGAGTGCTTGACCAGGACCCCCAGTGGGCCGCCGACATTGCCAACTACATGGCGACGATGTACGACACCCTCTGCCGCGACATCCACCACGACCGTGCCGTTTCGGCGGCGACGGTGATGGACGGCGTATGCAGCGCGATGGAGCGCGAAATCGACTCCCTCTCGCAACTGCCCACCACGCCGTGGCGCACCAAACTCATCGCCGACAAATGCGAGCAGTTGGCCGACCTGCAGACCCGCGCTACGCAGACACGCGTAGACAAAGACCTCAGCGTCAGTTATAAATACAGCGTCGACCAGGCCACCCCCGCCGACAAAAAGGCCTATCCCAAGCGCCTGCTCATCATCCTCGGCGGCAGCCTCGGTGCCGTGGTGGTGTGCATCTTCGCGCTGCTGATTTTTGCCAAGAAAAACGACGAGTGAAGAATGAAGAATGAAGGACGGGCTGGCACGACCCGCACCGTTGTGGCGCTGCTGCTGACGGCACTGTTCATCGCCTTCGAGGGCTACGCCCTGTGGTACAAGGGTGACGCCTCGGTGGCCATGGTGCCGCTGGCGCTGCTGGTGGTGTGGCTTTTCGTGACGAAGCTTGAGACAGGCTTCCTCCTCATGGCCTTGCTGACGCCTTTCGCCATCGACATCGCCCTGTTGCCCGGCATGGAACTCTCCATGCCCGTGGAGCCGATGATGATTCTCTTCTCGGCCATCTTCTTCTTCCGAGTGCTGCTCACCAAGAGCTATGACCTGCGCCTGCTGCGCCATCCCGTGAGCCTGCTGCTGCTGGCCTCGCTGGCCTGGATGGCCTTCACCTCCGCCACCTCGCAGTTGCCGTGGGTGTCAATCAAATACACCCTGGCGAGGCTCTGGTTCGTGGTTCCCTTCTTCTTCGCCGGGGCACAGTTTTTCCGCGACCAGCGTCGCCTGCGCCAGTTCTTCTGGGCCTACGCCATAGGCCTCGGCGTGGTCATCCTCATCGCCACCACCAAGACCCTTGGCAACTTCAGCGACCTGCAGACGCTCCACCGCGTCATGCAGCCTTTCTACAACGACCACACGGCCTACGGCTGCGTCATAGCCCTCCTGCTGCCTGCGGCGTTCTATTTCGTCTTCGCCCGCAGCAGCCACGGCTGGCGCCGTGTGCTGTCGACAGCCCTCTTCGCGGGGCTCTGCATAGGCCTCTTCTTCTCCTACTGCCGCGCGGCTTGGATCAGCGTCGTGGGTGCCATCGGCGTCTATGCACTCATCCGCATGGGGATGAAGGTGAAATGGATGGTGCTGCTCTTCGGCCTCGGCGTGGGGGTCTTCTTCGTGTATCAGAGCGATGTGCTCTACAAGCTCGGCAAGAACCACCAGGATTCCTCCTACACGCTGGCCGACCAGGTGAAGAGCATCTCCAACATCTCCACCGACGCATCGAACCTCGAGCGCCTCAACCGCTGGGCTGCCGCCTTGAGGATGTGGGATGAGCGCCCTGTGCTGGGCTGCGGTCCCGGCACCTACCAGTTCCTCTATGCCGGCTACCAGCGTTCCTACCAGCTCTCCACCATCAGCACCAACGCCGGCAACCTGGGCAATGCCCACAGCGAATACATAGGTCCCCTGACCGAGCAGGGCATCCCCGGCGTGACCCTCGTGGTGCTGCTGTTCCTCACCACCTTTGCCACCGGCGTGCGCCTCTACCGCACCGCCGCCGACCCGCACACCGCCCGCCTCGCCCTGGCCTTCACGCTCTCACTCCTGACCTACTACATCCACGGTGTCTTCAACAACTTCCTCGACACCGACAAACTCTCCGTCCCCTTCTGGGCATTCACCGCCGTCATCGTCGCCCTCGATGTCTACAGCGAGAAAAGAAACGACAGAATGCAGGGGAAGACATCCGCCTCGATACCGGAAACGGACACCACCGCCAACGCGCCGACCACGACAAATCCCTGCTGAAACAACGCGCCATGCGCCGGACTACTCCTCGCTGCTGGCACTGATGAAGCGGCGATAGGCGCTGAAGGTGTTGGCACGGGAGAGGAATCCGAGGTAGTTGTCCTCGTCGTCGACCACCACGAGGTTGTAGCGGTCGCTGAAGCGGAACTTCTCCACCACATCGCTCAGCGAGTCGCTGCTGCGCACCAGGTCGCCCTCGCTCATGGGGTGCATCAGCTCGTCGACGACGATAGTGTCGTAGAGTTCCGGCCGGAAGATAATCTTGCGCACATCGTCGAGCACCACAACGCCGAGAAACTTGTCGTCGTCGGAGAGCACAGGGAAGACGTTGCGCCGCGAGGTCTGGATGACCTCCACCAGGTCGCGCAGCATGTTGCCGCTGCGCACAATGACGAAGTTGGTCTCTATGAGGCTCTTCATGTCGAGCAGGTGCCACGCCGAGGCGTCCTTGTCGTGGGTGAGCAGGTCGCCCTTCTCGGCCAGCTTGCGGGCATAGATGGAGTGGTGCTCGAAGGGACTGACGCAGAGGAAAGTGACTGCCGAGGCCACCAGCAGGGGCACCAGCAGCTGGTAGCCGCCGGTGATGTCGGCGATGAGGAAGGTGGCCATGAAGGGGGCGTGCATGACACCCGTCATGACCGCCGCCATGCCCACGAGGGCGAAGTTGGCCGCGTTCTGTTCGGGAAGGCCCAACTCGTTGCACACCAGGGCCACCATATAGCCCGACAGGCCGCCCACGATGAGCGACGGGCCGAAAGTGCCGCCCACGCCGCCACTGCCGATGGTCGCGGCAGTGGCCACTGCCTTGAGGGCTATGAGCATGAAGATGACCGCCACCACCACCCATGCGTTGCCAGCCATCGAGCCGTAGACGGCGCTGACGAAGAGGCTGCTGCTGTCGCCCTTGAGGAGCTGCGAGAGCATGCCGTAGCCCTCGCCGTAGAGCGGGGGGAAGAGAAAAATGAGCACACCCAGCACCAGGCCGCCCGCAAGCACCCTGACCCACGGCCTGCCCAGCCGCACGAAGAGCTGCTCCACACGGTCGGTGGTGCGCAGGAAATAGACCGACACCAAAGCGCAGAACACACCCAGCACCACATAGAACGGCAGCTGCGAGAGGTCGAAAGGCTGCGACACCTCGAAATGGAACTGCACATCGGTACCCATGAGGAAATAGGCCACCGTGGCAGCCACGAGGGAGGAGATGAGCAGGGGGATGGCCGTGGTGGCCGTGAGGTCGAAGAGAAACACTTCGAGGACGAACATGATGCCCGCGAAGGGAGCCTTGAAGATGCCGGCGATGGCACCCGCAGCGCCGCAACCCAGCAGTATGCGTACGCTCTTGGGCGAGAGACGCATCCAGCTCCCTATGTTGCTGCCTATGGCCGACCCCGTGGAGGCAATAGGCGCCTCCAGTCCCACACTGCCGCCGAAAGCCACCGTAAGGGTGGAGGCGATGAGCGAGGTGTACATATTCTTTTTCGGCAGGCGCGACTCGTTGCGGCTGATGGCCAGCAGCACACTGGGAAGGCCGTGGCCGATGTCGCCGCGCACGATGAACTTGACGAAGAGCACCGTCAGCGCGATGCCCACGAGGGGGAAGACGAGCATCATCACGTTGCCGCCAAAGGGCGTCAGGGCGCCGGCCTTGGCCACGGCGAGGCCCGCATAGTGCACCACGGTCTTCAGCGCCACGGCCGCCAGGCCGGAAAACAAACCCACCACCACGGCCAGCATCAGCACATAGCCGTGCTCGGTCGTGTGGCGCAGACGCCAGCGGTGGAATTTGCCTATGAAGCGCATCTTTTTCAAAAAAAAAACAGGCTGCAAAGATACGAAAAATTGTTGATTTACGTTAATAGAAACAAAAAAATAACATTTATTATGAAAAAGAAAGCCCTTTTCATCGGTGCCGTAGCGGCCCTGTCCCTCGCCTCGTGCGTGTCGCTGAGCGAGCATGAGAACCTGCAGACCAAATACAACCAGACCGACAAAGCCTACAAGGTGGCCCTCCAGGACCTGGAGGAACTCAAGGAGGAATATGCCGCGCTGTCGCGCCAGAACAACGCCATGACCAACGACTACAGCGAACTCAACAATGCCAAGAACCGCTGCGACGCCACCGTCGACAGCCTCTCGCGCCGCATCGAGCAGCTGCGCCACCACTACGACACCACCATGGAGAACTACATGCAGGAGGTGGCCGGCAAGAACCGCGACCTCACGCGCGCCCAGAACCTCCTCACCGCCCGCACCAAGGAACTCAACAGCAAGGAGGAAGAGCTGCGCCAGAAGGAGCAGCAGCTCGCCGAGCAGCAGGAGACCTTCAGCCTGCAGCGCAGCGAGATGATTGCCCGCCAGGCCGAACTTCAGCGCCAGGAAGCCGCCACCCGCGCCCAGCTCGAAGCCAAGGAACGCGAACTCGAAGCCGTGCGCACCTCGGTGACCAACGCTCTCGTGGGCTTCGCCGACAAAGGCCTCAAGGTGGAAACCAAGGACGGCAAGGTCTACGTCTCCATGGAGAACAAACTCCTCTTCCCCTCGGCCAGCTGGACGGTCTCCAAAGAGGGGGCCAACGCCATCAAGGAACTGGCCAAAGTGCTGGAGCAGGACACCACGCTCAACATCATGGTCGAGGGGCATACGGACAACGACCCCTACCACGGCAACACCGCCGTCAAGGACAACTGGGACCTCAGCGTGATGCGCGCCACGGCCATCGTCAAACTCCTCATACAGAACGGTCCCGGCCTCAACCCCGCCCGCATCGAGGCCTGCGGCCACGGCGAGTTTGCCCCCAAGACCTCCAACGCCACGCCGGAAGGCAAGGCCGCCAACCGCCGCACCGAAATCATCCTCACCCCCAACCTCGACAAACTCCTCCGCCAGATGGGCAACTGACCGTCCTCGGCGAGACCCCTCTCCCACCCCACCCCCGGCAACCGGTTCCAAGTCGGTTGCCGGGGCTTTTTTTTGCCATGAAAGAGCCTTCAAGGTGTAACCAAAAACTTATCATCTTCTACGATCGTAGGTGTTGACAGGAGGATGGTAGGAAGATGGTAGGACGTTGGGAAGAAGATGGTGCCTACAGAATGCTGATTTACTGCACTTTGCAGATTCAGGATTTTCGGGGTGTGCATTTTGGTTCAACAGTCTGATTGTATGACTTTTGCATTTTCTTCAAAAAGACGGGACCAGGATTGGATGGTGTAACATAAAATTATCCATTTCGAGGATTGGCCACGGGAGGCGATGGGAAGCAGCGGCGATTTTTTTTCCAGAGGGCGGGACGAATATCAAAAAATTGTCGTATATTTGTATTTGCTCCAACGTATGCCGCCGAGGAGCAAGGATTTTGTAATCAACAATATAGGTTAAAGATATAATATAATAATTATGGCAAAAAAGGGTTTGAACGCCGTAGCGGTGCGGCTGATGATGGCGGCGCTGGCGCTGACGGCCGGCATGGCCGACGCTGCCGCGCAGCGACGCGACGCCATGGCGATGCCTGTGGTGGAGGAAGACTCGATCATGAAGCACATCGTGGAGCTCTCCGGCGAGAGCTACGAGGGGCGCCTGGCGGGTTCGCTGGGCTACGACCGTGCAGTGAGATACGTGGAGCGGACGCTGGCAAGATACGGCGTCAGTGTGGAGGAGCAGCTGTTCAACATCGAGTGCAACGAGGTGGAGAACTGCAAGTTCAACATCTATTCGCCCGGCACCAAGGAGAAGCGTGTGTTCACTCTGGGCAACGAGTTCTGCTGCGCCGGCATGACGGGTCGCGGCTATGTGGACGCGCAGATGGTGTTCTGCGGGTATGGGAGCGACTATGAAGAGTTCAACGAATACGCCAAGGTGGACGTGCAGGGGAAGATCGTGGTGCTGCTGACGGGGGTGCCCGAGGGATCGTGGCTGCCCTACCAGGAGGCCGAGCGCATAGCCCAGCTGAGGGACAAGGCACGTGTGGCCGAGAAGCACGGCGCCCTGGGTCTGCTGGCCATCAACATGAGTCCGAGCTGCCTGCCCTACGAGGTGCAGGGGCGCGTGTACTGCGGAGAGCTGCCACACCTGGCCACCTTCCCCATCCTGCAGCTGACGCTGGACTGCGGCCGCGAGCTTTTCTACGGCGAGGCCATGAGCCTCGACTCGGCGGTGAGCGCTATCGGACGCGACAAGGCGCCGCACTCCTTCGCCCTGCTGAAGAAGGCCGAGGTCGACGTCAACGCGATCTACCGCCAGCGGGCGGTGACGGCCAACGTGATAGGCCTCATGGAGGGTACGGACCGCAGGTTCAACGACGAACTTATCGTGGTGGGCGCGAGCCTGGACCACGCGGGCATGCAGGGTGGGACCTGCTTCTTCCCGGGGGCCGACATCAACGCGTCGGGCGTGGCGGCGGTTCTGGAGACGGCACGGCTGCTGTCGCAGCCGCAGTTCCGCCCTCGGCGGAGCGTCCTCTTCGTGCTCTTCAGCGGCAGCGAGCAGCGTTTCCTCGGTTCGAGGGTCTTCCTGTCCAACTATCCGAAGCTGCGCAAGGTGGAGGCCTTCGTCAACCTGCAGAACATAGGCAGCGGCGACAGCATAGCGCTCCTCGGCGACAACCGCTATCCCTCGCTCTGGGAGATAGCGCGCGAACGCGACAGCGCCAACCACAGCCTGATCTGGGCGAACCCGGAAAAGACCAATCCCGTGGGCGATGCGCGCGGATTCGACATGCTGGGCATCCCGTCGCTGGTGTTCACCTCCCTCAACGGTATGCAGCACAACCACGTGACGAGCGACATCTGGGAGGACATCGACCGCCGTATGCTCACTGGCGCCGCACAGGTGGCCGTGGAGACGGTGCGCGAACTCTGCGACGGCCTCTACCGCGGCCGCAGTCCGAAGAGCAAGGCGATGAAGTTCGTGGAAAACTGAAGGCCGCGTTTTGCGTTTTGTTTTGAATGTGGGCTGTGAGTAGGGGAAAAGAGCGGTGGAACAAACTTTTAAACTAACATTGAACTATGTGGACTTTGTATAAGAAAGAATTGAGGGGTTTCTTCTCCTCGCTGATGGGCTATCTGACGATTGGCGTGTTCCTGGTGTTGACGGGGCTGATGCTGTGGGTGCTGAAGTCGGACTTCAACATCCTGGACTACGGCTACGCAGGCATGGAGGGGCTCTTCATGGTGGGGCCATTCCTCTACCTCTTCCTCATTCCGGCCATCACGATGCGCACCTTCGCCGAAGAGCGCCGCAGCGGGACCATGGAGATGCTGATGACACACCCGCTGAGCGACTGGACCATCGTGTGGGCCAAGTTTCTGGCGGCGTGGACGCTGGTGCTGATTTCGCTGCTGCCGACGGTGGTATGCTACGTGAGTGTCTATTCGCTGGGCTACCCTGTGGGCAACATCGACACGGGCAGTGTGGCGGGTTCGTACATAGGCCTGCTGATGCTTGGCGGCGCCTTTGCCGCCATCGGGCTGCTCTGCAGTTCGCTGACGAGCAACCAGATTGTGGCTTTCATCCTGGGTGCCGTACTCTGCGCCGTGGCCTACCTGGGCTTCGATTCGCTCTACCGCATGGCACTTTTCGGCAATGCCGACCTCTTCGTGAAGGGGCTGGGCATGATGGACCACTATGAGAGCATCAGCCGCGGCGTGGTGGACACGCGCGACGTGCTCTATTTCGCCAGCGTCATGGCCCTCTTCCTGATGGGTACGCGCATGGTGCTGCAGAGCCGCATGTGGAACGGATGGAAGAAGCGCAAGAACCTCAAACGCAGCCACTGGATAGAGATGGGTGTGACGGTGCTGATAGTGCTGTCGGTGAACGTGATAGACCACTATCTCTACGCCCGGCTGGACCTGACGTCGGAGCGTCGCTACACGCTCTCGGACTCGACGAAAAAGATGCTGAAGGCCGTGGACGAACCGCTGCTCTACCGCGTCTACCTGGACGGCGACATGCCCGCCGACTTCAAGCGCATGCAGAACGAGACACGCGAGATGCTGAACCAGTTCCGGGCCTACAACCGCAACATCACCTACGAGTTCGTCAACCCCAACGCACAGGGGAGCGACGAGGAGCGGCGCGTGTTCTTCCAGAAGCTGGCAGAGAAAGGCATCCAGCCCGCGCAGGTGCAGAGCCAGGGGGAGAACGGGGTGACGACACAGCTGCTGCTGCCGGCGGCAGACGTGATTTACAAGGGTCGCGAAACGACGGTGCAACTGGTGCAGAACCAGCAGTATGTGTCGCAAGCCGACCTGCTGAACAACTCGATAGAGAACCTGGAGTATGCGCTGACCGTCCCGGTGCGCGCCATGGCGTACAACAGGGCGCAGAGCATCGGATTCCTGCAAGGCCACGGCGAGCTGACGGGCGGCGAACTGTACGACATCCAGCGGTCGCTGCAGGAGTTCTACAGCCTTGAATATGTGACCATCGACGGCCAGATACAGGCCCTGACGACGCACCGCATGAAGGAAAGGGATTCTTCCTTCCACATGACGAACAAGTTCGACCTCCTGATTGTGGCCAAGCCCACAAAGCCTTTCAGCGAGAAGGACCTCTTCATCCTGGACCAGTATGTGATGTACGGCGGCAAGGTGCTGTGGCTGGTCGACGGGGTTCAGGCCGAGATGGACAGCCTGCGGAACCGCGGCCAGATGATGGTGACGCGCAACAGCCTGGGCCTCGACGAGATGCTGTTCAACTACGGAGTGCGTGTGAACGGCGATGTGATGATGGACATTCGCTGCCGCCCCATCCCGCTGCCTGTGGGCGTGGTGGGCAACGAGCCTCAATACCGCTTCTACCCGTGGTTCTACTTTCCCGAACTGGTGCCCCTGTCGGAGCATCCCGTCGTACGCAATCTGGACCTCATCAAGACCGACTTCGTGAGCAGCATAGACCTAATCGACAACGATGTGGAGAAGACGGTGCTGCTGACGACGTCGGAATATACGAGGGTGAAGAACGCGCCGGCGATAGTGGACCTTGCCGACGCGCAGACGGAACCCGACCAGAGGCTCTACAACAAGAGCCGACGGCCGGTGGCGGTGCTGCTGGAAGGGACCTTCAAATCGACCTGGCGCAACCGTCTGGCTCCGGAGCTTACCTCGGCAGATGCCATCGGATACCGCGAAGAGAGCGAGCCGACGAAGATGATTGTCATCGCCGACGGCGACATGATCAGGAACCGCTTCGACACGGTGAACGAGAGGGTCTTCCCGCTGGGCTTCGACAGCTACACCCGCACGCTCTACGCCAACAAGGAGCTGATGCTCAACGCCGTGAACTACCTCGTGGGCGACAAAGGGCTCCTGGATTCGCGGAGCCGCAACATCACGCTTCGCAAACTTGACGAACAGAAGGTGAAGAGCCGCCGCTCGCTATACCAGGTGGTGAACATCGTGGTGCCACTGCTGATACTCGCCGCGGCCGGCGCCGTCATCACATTTATCAGAAGAAACAAATACCGCAAATGAAGAAACGCAACCTGACACTGATTATCATTGCCGCAGCACTGATGGTGGCTGCAGGCATCACGGCCTATATCCTCTCCAGGCCGACCTTCAAACAAGACTTCCACATCGAGGACATCGCCTCGGTGAGCCGTATCTACCTCACCGACAAGGAGAACGGCGAGGTGACGCTCACACGGATGGAGGACTCGACCTGGATGGTCGACAACACCTACGAGGCCAACGGCCCTGTGGTGGACCTCCTGCTGGAGACACTGCACACCATGCGCATACGGCAACAGGTGAACAAGAACGCCATACCCAACGCTATCAAAGACCTCGCAGCCCACAGCATCAAGGTGGAGGTGTACCAGAAGGTCCCGTTCATCAACTGGTTTGGCGGACGCCTGAAACTCTTCACGAGAGAGAAGTTGACGACGACCTACTATGTGGGGCGCGAGACGCAGGACATGATGGCCTCCTTCATGTTCCGCCAGGGCGACGATGTGCCTTACATCATCCACATTCCGGGGTTCCGCGGATTTCTCACGCCGAGGTTCATGACGGAGCCAATGAAGTGGCGCAGCCACAGGATTGTGGACCTCGACGTGAGGGCCATCGAGCGTATCGAGCTTGAGATTCCTGCCGAGGAGCAGGAATCATTCGCCATCCAGCGCGAGGGCAACGGCTTTGCCATGGAGATGCTGCAAAGACACCAGAGAGTCAACGGCTTCGACACGGCCCGCGTGGCACAGATGCTCTCGTCGTTCACATGGCTGAACTTCGACGAGTTTGCCTCCATCGTGCCCAATAGTTTCGCCGACAGCTGCGTCAGCGGACAGCCGCGAACCATCCTGCGCATCGTGGACACGGCAGGAAACGCCAGCGAGCTGTGCACCTATATCAAATACAACAATCCCGACGACCTCAAGGCGATGCCCGACCCGGAAATGTACGAGACCTTCGACCTGAACCGCCTCTACTCCATCGTCAACAAGAAAGACACCGTCCTGATACAATACTACGTCTTCGACAATATCCTGCAGCCCGCAAGCTATTTCCTCGGAGCCGACAAAACGAGCTTTGCACAATGAGACCGCTGATACTGATTACGAATGACGACGGCGTGGCCGCCAAAGGGCTCCGGACACTCGACGAGGTGGCCATGGAGTTCGGCGACGTGGTGGTGATGGCGCCGGAGCGCAACGCTTCGGGCATGAGCCACAGCATCACCTCTTCGCGACCGTTGCGGGTGCGCGAGGTGAAGAAGGCCGACGGCCTCAACGTCTACTGCTGCGACGGCACCCCGGTGGACTGCGTCAAACTTGCCACCGAATATTTCTGTCCGCGGCGGCCCGACCTGGTGCTTTCCGGCATCAACCACGGAAGCAACAGTTCCATCAACGTGCTTTACAGCGGCACCATGGGTGCCGTCATCGAGGCCACCGCCCTGGGGCTGGACGCCATCGGTTTCTCGCTGCTGCACCACAGCCCCGATGCCGACTTTGCACCCTGCATCCCCTTCGTGCGCCAAATCATCGGCACCACGCTGGAACAAGGCCTGCCTCTGGGGGTGTCGCTCAACGTCAACATTCCACGCCTGCCGGCATCGGACATACGCGGCATACGCATCTGCCACGAAGCCAAGGCACAGTGGAACGACAGTTTCGAGCAGCGGGTCGACCCGCAGGGTCGTCCCTACTGGTGGCTCACCGGCAAGTTTGTCTGCGACAACCCTCCAGAGACAAGCGACGAATGGGCACTCGCCAACGGCTACGTGTCTGTGGTGCCCATCCATCCCGACTTCACCCACTATCCTGCCATCGAGGAACTCAAGAAACAATATAAATGAACACGCGCATGAAACAATTCTTCCAGCAAGACTCCATCGCTGTGGGACTGACGGCAGGGCTTGGCTCCCTCTTGGCCACAGCGCTGCTGCTCGCCGCAGGCCTCCTGCTGGCCGGGGAGCCACCGACAGGCCACCTGGAATGGTTCGCCGGATGCTTCGCGGCTCCGCTGCTCATCATGCGCCTCTACATCAAACACGGCAAGGCCACCGCAGCCAAGACCATGATGGCCATGCTGTTCGTCAGCTTCGTCGCTTTCATGTTCGTCCTGTTCAAAACCCATAGCATCGTTCTCCAATGAGGTACTACATCATAGCCGGCGAAGCATCGGGCGACCTCTACGGGGCGCGCCTCATCCGGTCCCTGCGCAGGGAGGATTCGCAGGCGGAGTTCCGCTTTTGGGGCGGCGACGCCATGGCCGCCGAAGGCGGCACACCCATGCGCCACATCCGCGACCTTGCCATCATGGGCTTCGTCGAGGTAGTGATGCACCTGCGTACCGTGCTGGGCAACATAGCCTTCTGCAAGAAAGACATCCTCGAATGGCATCCCGACGCGGTCATCGGCATCGATTATCCCGGCTTCAACCTCAAGATTGAGGAATGGGCCCACGCCAACGGCATCAAAGCCGTCCACTTCATATCGCCCCAGCTGTGGGCATGGAAGAAAGGGAGGCTGAAGGGCATGCGGCGCTACCTCGACCGACTGTGCTACATCCTCCCCTTCGAGCAGCAGTTCTACGCCGAGAACAGCATGCCACAGGCCACCTATGTGGGCCATCCACTGGTGGAGATTATCCAGGGGCAGCGGCAAGAGCCGCTCGCCATCGCTGACGGGCGCCCCATCGTGGCCCTGCTGCCGGGCAGCCGCCGCCAGGAGCTGCAGAAAACCTTCCCCGTCATGGTGCGACTGGCCGAACGCCACCCCGAATACCAGTTTGTCGTGGCGGGCATGAGCCTACTGGGCAAAAAAATCTACGAGCAACACATCACCACAAGTTCCGGTATCCAGGTGGTCTACGACCAGACCTACCGCCTGCTTGCCAGTGCCTATGCGGCGGTAGTGTGTTCCGGTACCGCCACCCTCGAGACTGCCCTGTTCCATGTGCCGCAGGTGGTGTGCTATCGCGGCAACGCCGTCTCCATAGCCATAGCCCGGGCCCTCGTGAGCAGCCGCATCAACCACATTGCACTCGTCGACCTTATCGACGACAGCAACGTAGTCACCGAACTCCTGCAACAGGACTGCAACGACCAGCGCCTCGAAGAAGAATTCCGTCTCATCACCACCGACGAGGCCAGCCGCCAGCGTATGCTCGACGGCTACCGCCGCGTGGAAGAGAAACTCGGCAGCGCCGTCGCCAGCCGGCGCACCGCACAAGCCATCATAGACAACATCCAATGAAACGTCTCCTCGCCATAGCACTGCTCCTGATGATGACCCTCGCCGCCCATGCCGACAAGGTAAAGGTGCGCATTTTCTCCAACAACACCATCAAGACCCTCAACATCTCCTTCGACCTCGGAGCCTACAACCTCTACGCCGACGGCGACAACCTCATCGAGGACATGGTCGGCGAAGGGCGCTCGGTCCTCGTCCGCAGAGAAGGCAACCTGCTGCACCTCAACGTCAACGAGACAGACTACGGCACCTTCTCGTCCATCCGCCTCGAAGCCACGGACACCGCCTGCATCCTCTGCCTCAATCCCGAAGGCTGCAAACAACGCACCTACGAAGGCGACCTGGAGGTCTCGCCCCTCAAAGGCGGAGGAAATCTGCAGCTGATCAACAACGTGGAGTTCGAGACCTACATCGCCGGCGTGGTGCAAAGCGAAATCTACGGCAAGAAGTCGGACATCTTCCGCATCCAGGCCATCATTTCGCGCACCTGGGCGCTGCGCAACATGGGCAAGCACCGTGCCGACGGCTACAACTTCTGCGACCACGTGCACTGCCAGGCCTACCTCAACCGCTGCATCCGTCCCGACATTATGATGGGAGCCATCCAGAGCAGTGGCGAGACACTTGTGGACCAGTACGGAGCACTCATAGAGACCCCCTTCCACTCCAATTCCGGCGGTGAGACCGCCAACTCGGAGGATGTGTGGCGCAGCGCCCTGCCCTACCTCCGCTCCGTAGAGGACACCTTCTCCTTCCACATGAAACAGAGCGACTGGACGAAGACCATCTCCATCGACCGATGGCTTTCCTATTTCTCCAAGACACACAAACTCAACACCTCCGATGACGCCGTCCGCGACACCCTCCTCCATTTCTCCCAGGAACACCGCCGCGCCCGCCTGCTCGGCATCCCCCTGACGCGCATCCGCGTGGACTGGCAGCTGAAGTCCACCTTCTTCTCCGTCAGCGTGGACTCCGCGTCGCGCAACGTCGTCCTTCACGGCCACGGCTACGGCCACGGCGTGGGCCTCTCTCAGGAGGGTACTATCCGCATGGTGGAACTCGGCATCGCATACGACAGCATCCTCCGCCACTACTACACCGGCGCCTTCGTCCATCAGGACCCCCAGGCCAACCGCAACTATGTGGAACAGTATGTCGACCAGATAGCCCGCATCATTGAGGAGGACAAAAACCGACAGACGCAGGTGCGTTCCAAGAAAGACGACTGGCTCGGCCGCCTCTTCCGCCTCCGCGACCGCGAGGAGCGCGAGGAGGTATACATCGAAGACCAGCAGGACAACGAGAAAGACTGGGAGTACGAATGGTGAGAAAATGAAGAAAAAAACATAAAACCATAAATAACAAATGAACAGAATAATCAAAATAGTCCTTTGCGCAAGCATGGCCCTCGGCATACAGATTGCCGGCCACGTCAACGCACAGACCCAATGGAACACCATCCAGCAGGCCAACCAGGTCCGGATAGGCCAAAAGGTATACCTTGTCGACTTCTATACCGACTGGTGCGGCTATTGCAAGAAGATGGACCGCGACACCTATACCGATCCCACAGTGGCCAAAATCATCGACCGCTACTTTTACCCTGTGAAATTCAACGCTGAAAGCCGTAACGACATTGAGTGGTTCGGCACCACCTACAAGCCCGGCAGCGGTCGCAGCCGCGCCCACGAGTTCGCCCGCGGCATCCAGGGCTACCCCACCACCGTTATCTATACCGCCGACGGCAAACCCCTCCAGGCCATCCCTGGATACTACGGGCCGAAGGAGTTCGTCGTCGTGCTGTGGTATTTCGCCTCCGGCGACTACAACCGCTACGGCTTCGAACGCTACCAGCGCATCTTCGACAAAGAAATCCGGCCCTCCATGGAGCAAGCCCTCAAATAAAAAAAAAGAACACCCCCAGCACATTTCCACGATTTTCAATATTCAACTGTCAATTTGCAATTTTCAATATGGGACTTTTCAATTTCAGCCGCAAAAATAAAGAAGAAGAACGTCAGACCCTCGACCAGGGGCTACAAAAGACCAAAACCAGCTTCTTCCAGAAGCTCACCAAAAGCATCCTCGGCAAGTCCACCGTTGACGACGAGGTGCTGGACAACCTGGAGGAGACCCTTGTCACCTCCGACGTGGGCGTCGACACCACGCTAAAAATCATAGACCACCTGCAGGAGCGCATCCGCCGCGACCGCTACATCTCCACCTCGGAACTCAACTCCATCCTCAAGGCCGAGATTGCGCAGCTCCTGCGCAAGCCCATGAACGACAACACTACCTTCCCCGCCGACTTCGACGCCCCCCTGCCTAACAAGCCCTACGTCATCCTCGTCGTAGGCGTCAACGGCGTGGGCAAGACCACCACCATCGCCAAGCTGGCCTACCGCTACAAGCAGGCCGGGAAGAAAGTGATGCTAGGTGCTGACGACACCTTCCGTGCCGCCGCTGTGGAGCAACTCATGCTCTGGTCCGACCGAGTGGAGGTCCCCATCGTGCAGCAAGGCATGGGTGCCGACCCGGCCTCCGTGGCCTACGACACCCTCCAGTCGGCACTGGCCAAAGACACCGATGTCGTCATCATCGACACCGCCGGCCGCCTCCACAACAAGGTGGGCCTCATGAACGAACTCTCCAAAATCCGCAAGGTGATGCAGAAACTCGTACCCGACGCCCCCCACGAAGTGCTCCTCGTCCTCGACGCATCCACTGGCCAGAACGCCATCGAGCAGGCCCGCCAGTTCACCGCTGCCACCGATGTCAATGCCCTGGCCCTCACCAAGCTCGACGGCACCGCCAAAGGTGGCGTCATCATCGGCATTTCCGACCAGTTCAACATCCCCGTGCGCTACATCGGCCTCGGCGAGAAAATGACAGACCTCCAGCTCTTCTCCCCCGAAGACTTCGTCGACTCCCTCTTTGAATAGCAACGCCGAACACAAAAATGACCAAAGCGAAACCTTTTATCAAGTGGGCCGGAGGCAAATCGCAACTCCTATACCAATTGGACGCTCAATTGCCTGAAAAATTTGGAGACAAGCCGAATACCACATATATTGAACCATTTGTCGGAGGAGGTGCCATGCTTTTCTTTCTTTTGCAGCGCTATCCCAACATCCGACACGCCGTTATCAACGATATAAACGCCGATTTGACCACCTGCTACCATACAGTCAGAGACAATCCTGAAGAACTGATAGCATCACTCCAGAACATTCAAGACAACTACAACGCCCTACAGACAGAACTCGAGCGCAAGGACTTCTTTCTTGCTGTCCGAAACTGCTACAACGAGAAAAAACTTGACCCAATAGAAAACAGTGTCCGTTTTATATTCCTCAACAAAACCTGCTTTAACGGACTCTACCGCGTAAACAAAAAAGGATTGTTCAATGTGCCATTTGGCAAATATGCCAATCCACAGATTTGCGACCCTGCAACCATTCGCATGGACAGTGAACTG
>JAFVAM010000057.1 GCA_017480525.1 Bacteroidales bacterium
ATCGTACTCTTCCCAAATACATCATCAGGAGACACGATGGCAATTGTCATCCACATGCCACTTCCAAATCTGTTGGGCCTGAGTATTTCAGGATACCTTTCCTTTGCACGTTCCATCAGTTTGCTATGGTATTTCCATCTTACATCAGTTCTATCTTCTTCCCCTTCATAGCATATCTTGAAGCATAGCTTGCTTTCCTCGAATTGAAGATACATTTGCACATCATCTGTTTCCACAAAATGCCACCATGCTCCAAGGAAACCGCCTGTTGGATTGGATACATATCCCCATTCCAGTCGGTCGAACCGATGCTCCAGTTCCATATAGAACCCTTCCCATGCATACCTTCCCCACTGGTCGACAGGCAGCATCATCCAGTTCTGTGTTTCGATCTCTATCTGCTTCAGGTGATTGGTGAAATCGAAGAGTATTTCATTCTTTCCTGTATATAAACAAAGGCAGTCCAGAATATCTCTTCTGGTAACGGCATGATACCCCACCCCCCTGATACACTTCAACGTGGCCTTTGGTTCATTTCCCGTCTTTACGTAGGCAAAGAAAAGGTTGGGTCTGCTTCCTTTGTATTCTTCTTCGGCAGTTTTTTTGTAACGGTCCAATTGGTCGTCATGTATTTTTGTGTAGGTCTTGTCTTCGATGACCAGGAATGAATCATCGTTTATTTCGACCCAGATATCAATGTTCTTCCATTGGCGACCAACATTTATTGAATGGATAGGATAATTCTCGGGCTTCCCAATAAGCAAACGAACAAATGCCTTGGCAACCTGATTTAAAGGACTGTCTAATGTCTTGTATTTGTCGTCAGCCCATTGCACAAGCCATGCAAACATGGCATCCTGACTAAGTTCGGATGTCGCAAATGAAAAAATGTTTGGACGTACAATTTCTCTCTCATTTTGTGCATATTCCATATTCTATTTTCTCCTCCGACCCTCCAACGGAATGTTAACTTTTACCAATAAGAAAAGGCATGAGGTTATGTGCTCATGTCGTCTTTTATCAGGTATCGCCAAACACCTTTGCTGGAACGAACTTTTAGGGGAACATATCTCACGCCTGACGATATGCTATTGGATATAGCATACACAACAAGCGATAAGCATTAATGCTCACTCCCCCAGCTTGGAACTTTGGCGAAATTCGATAAAAGGGACTGTACTGCAATGCCAATCTTGCTTACACTTTCGCTCTCGAAAGCGACTGCAAAGATACAAACAAAAACCGGACTGGCAAAATTTTTCTTTTGCCAGTCCGAAAAAAGTGCTTCAGGCGTTGTGCACCCAGAGGCCGAGGGCGCGGAGGTAGCGGCGGTAATCGAGGTAGATGCGCTCGCCTTCGAGGAGGGGCCACAGGCGCGGGTCGCGGCGGCAGTAGCCCTCGCAGCGGCGCATGAGGCGCAGATATTCGCGCACGCTGGGATGCCAGAAGAACGTCTCCTCGGGCGAGAGCCACTGAACGTCCTCGTACTCGATGCCCCTGCCCTCGTCGGGCAGCACCTCCATGGCGGCATACATCATCTCGTTCAGTGCCTCGGTGTGGCGGCCCTCCTCCCACAGGCGGTCGGCGTCGACCTCGCGGCAGCGGCACTCCTCGCGCACCATGGCGCAGATGCCGTAGAGATTCTCGTCGCCCTCGCGAAGGCCGCTGTAGAAATAGTGCAACGCACTCTTGGCGCTGCCCACCTCACGCTCCACACTGGGAGCCATGTTCACACGGCGGCCGTCGCTCCAGGCCGCCATCACCTTGTTGATACGGATTCTCTTGTCTTTCATCATAGATTTTTTTTACCATTGGGTCAAACAACTCGCTGCCGGACGGGGTGCAGCATCCCCTTGCATCGGGCGCCTGCGCGTCCGGGAAATGCAATGCGGCGGGGGTAAAAATCTATGATTCTGCGACTAAAGCATAATAGGAGGTTTTGCTTAAGTGCCGCAAAAATACAAAAAATTTCGTTATCGCACGAAAAAAAATGCCCCACCCTTGAGGGCTGTCTGCGGAGGTGTAGCCACCCGACGGAGAAGTGGCCAACGACGTGCCATCGGCATACCAACACCGTACCAAGTCCTACCATGGTAGGAGTTGGTACGGTGTTGGGTAGGAGTTGGCAGGGAGATGGTACTAAGTATCAACCAGTTGTGTATGGGGTAAAATCGGGATTTTCCGAGGGATGCTAAAGGGCGTAGCGGCGGCACCAGGTTTGCTGCTTACGTGCATAGTGCCAGGTATTTAGCTTAATCTGGGTCACGGCGTTGTCCAGAGAGGCCTCGCCGAGGAGGACGGGGAAGAGCTCGCGGTAGCCGACTGTGTTCAGTGTGTTCAGACGACGGAATGGGAGGAGACGCTGCACCTCGTCGAGGAGGCCGTCGGTCATCATCCGGTCCACCCGGCGGTCGATGCGCTGGCGGAGCACGTCTGGAGACAAGGGCAGAAAGGGCGACGCGGGGGTGCCGACCACGCGCACCTCGACTGCAAAGGGGCGCGGTGCGGGACGGCTCTCGGCAACAACCTGGCTGTAGGGGCGACCGGTCATGAGACAGACCTCGAGGGCGCGCTGCAGGCGCACGGGGTTGCGGAGGTCGACGCGGGCGTAGTAGTCGGGGTCGAGGAGACGGAGCCGGGCGCGCTTCTCTTCGAGGGACATCTGCTGCAGATGCTCACGCAGTTCGGGTGTTGGGTCGGGCATGGAGGAGACGCCAAGACGCAGGGCGTCGACATAGAGCCCGCTGCCACCGACGGCGACGACCACGCTGTGCGACACGAAGAGGCGCTGGAGGAGAGCCATGGCATCGCGCTCGTAGTCGGAAATGTTGTAGGGGTGCAGCACCGAGCGGCAGGCTATGAAATGATGAGTGGCAGCGGCAAGTTCGTCGGGCGCGGGGCGGGCCACACCGATGGACATTTCCTTGTAGAACTGACGCGAGTCGCAGGAGAGAATCTCGGTACCCAGTTCGCGAGCCATACGGATGGCATAGGCCGTCTTGCCGGAGGCCGTGGGGCCAGTGACAACGATGAGCCGAGGGCTCTGGATGGCGGCTTCGACGGACATCTACTGCTTGTTTTGGAGCACGAGGGCAAACTCGTCCCAGAACTCGGGGAAAGACTTGTCGACCACCTCGGGAGCCTCAATCCGAAGGTCGGGAAAGCGGAGGCGAAGAGGAGCGAAGGCCATGGCGATGCGGTGGTCGCCCCAGGTGCGGACGGGCTCCGTGGGGTGGAGATCGGCGGGGAGGATGACCATCTCCTCGGCCGAGCAGACCACGTTGCCTCCCATGCGTCGCAGCTCCTCGGAGATGGCCTGCATGCGGTCGCTCTCCTTGAGGGCTATGTTGCTGACGCCCTTGAGGGTGGTGCGGACGCCCACTGCTGCGGCGGCCACGGCGAAGGTGGGGACGAGGTCGGGGCAGTCGAGGCAGTTGAACTGCACCTTCTGCGGACGCTGCGCACCGGGCTGGGGACCCTGGACGGTGATGGACCGCGCCGCCGAACGATAGGGCGAGCGCACCTCGGTGGACTGCACACCGAGGAGACGGAAGAAGGTGTCGGTAGCGTTGTCGCCCTGGCAGGAATCGAGCTGGAGGCCGAGGAGACGGATGCGCAAGTCGGGGCGCAGGAGGGCCATGGTGTAGAAATAGGAGGCCGCCGACCAGTCGCGTTCTACAGAGATGGAGGCGGCTTTGGGCTTGCCCGCGAAGGGCTGGACATAATAGGTGCGGCCATTGGAGGATCGGCGCACCTCGATGCCGGCCTGGCGAAGGGCGTCGCATGTCATCTCGATGTAGGGGCGCGAGGTAGGACGCTGGGTCATGGTCAGCGAGATGCCTTCGGGCATGCGCGGCGCTATGAGAAGGAGCGAACTGACGAACTGGCTGCTGAGGAGGGGGTCGACAGAGACGGTGCGCCGCGTGGGGATGCCGCCCTGGATGTTGACGGGCAGAAAGCCCTCCTTCTCGGTGCATTCCACACGGAGGCCCATCTGGCGGAGGGCGTCGATGAGCGGAGCCATGGGACGCTGGCAGAGACGGTCGTCGCCGGTGAGGGTGTGATGGCCGGGAGTGATGGCGAGCAAAGGCATGAGGAAGCGGGCCACGGAGCCGGCATTGGCACAATAGTAGACCCCTGAGCCACCCCCACTCTCAATCTGTGCCAACAGGCGGCGCAGCAGGCGTGTGTCGCCGGAAGTGGAGAGCTTGTTGATGCGGAAATGGCCGCCGGTGAGGTGGTTGATCATCAGCCATCGGTTGCTCATGCTCTTGGAGGCTGGAAGCGTGATTCGTATATCGTTGGTCTTCATAGGGCGTGAGGAGGGGTCAGTCGCTGATGTTGTATTCTTTGAGTTTTCGATAGAGTGTACGCTCGGAGATGTGGAGGTCGGCGGCGGCCTGCTTGCGGTTGCCCTGGCTGTGTTCGAGGGCGCGGATGATGGCGCGACGCTCGCGATCCTCCAGACCAATGGCCTCGTCCTCGATGATTTCGGGAGTGACGAAGTCGTCGTCGGCTTCGGCGAGGGGGGCGTGGAGAGACGGCATGGGAGCCGACTGCGCCAGCTGTGAGACCATCTGGCGGAGGTCGTTGATTTCGCCACGCAGTTCGTTGATCATCTGCCCCATGGAGATGGCTTTGAGAAGGAGTTCGCGGTCGGTTATCTGCGATGCCGGTGCCGGTGCACCGACCTCCGGGACAAGGACAGGCATGCGCTCGGCAGGGATATAGGCCAGGTAGTTCTGCAGGATGTCGGGGGTGATGGTGCGTTCGGTCTCCACCACGGCAATTTGCTCGGTGATGTTCTTAAGCTCGCGCACATTGCCGTACCAGGGATAGTTCATGAGCATGGTACGGGCATCGTCGGTAAGGACGATGGGGGGCATGTGGTATTTCTCGGCCACATCGGAGGAGAACTTGCGGAAGAGCAGGGGGATGTCGTCCTTGCGCTCTCGGAGGGGGGGGAGA
>JAFVAM010000058.1 GCA_017480525.1 Bacteroidales bacterium
AACCACGAGTATAAGAATGTCGTCGTCAGCCACAAGGCACTCATCGAGGACGAAATCGAGGCCCAGAAGGCCGAGATTATCAGCCACCTCGAGAAGGGCCAGGTGCTCGAAGGCGTGGTGAAGAACATCACCAGCTACGGTGTCTTCGTGGACCTCGGCGGTGTGGACGGTCTAATCCACATCACCGACCTCAGCTGGGGCCACATCAACCACCCCGAAGAGATTGTCCAGCTCGACCAGAAAATCAACGTTGTCATCCTCGACTTCGACGAGGCCAAGCGTCGCAGCGCCCTCGGCCTCAAGCAGCTCACTCCTCACCCCTGGGATGCTCTCGACTCGAACCTCAAAGAGGGCGACCACGTCAAGGGTAAGGTCGTTGTCCTGGCCGACTACGGTGCCTTCGTCGAGGTCATTCCCGGTGTTGAAGGCCTGATCCACGTCAGCGAGATGAGCTGGAGCCAGCATCTGCGCTCCGCCCAGGATTTCCTGAAGGTGGTCGACGAAGTCGAAGCCGTCATCCTGACCCTCGATCGCGAAAACCGCAAGATGAGCCTCGGCATCCGCCAGCTCATGCCCGACCCCTGGCTAGCCATCGCCGAGAAATACCCCGTGGGCAGCAAACACACCGCCACGGTGCGCAACTTCACCAACTTCGGCATCTTTGTCGAGCTTGAAGAAGGTGTCGACGGTCTCATCCACATCAGCGACCTCAGCTGGAGCAAGAAAATCAAACACCCCGCCGAGTTCACCAAGATTGGCGAGAAGATCGACGTGGTGGTCCTCGAGGTCGATGCCGAGAACCGTCGCCTCAGCCTGGGCCACAAGCAGCTCGAAGAGAACCCCTGGGATGTCTACGAGAGCCTCTTCACCGTGGGCAGCGTCCACCAGGGCAAAATCGTCAACATGAACGACAAGGGTGCCACCGTCATGCTGCCCTACGACGTTGAAGCATTTGCCCCGATGCGCCACCTCGACAAGGAGGACAAGAGCAAGGCCAAGAACGGCGAGACCCTCGACTTCAAGGTCATCGAGTTCAGCAAGGACAGCAAGAAGATTATCGTCAGCCACACCCGCACCTTCCAGGAAGGCAACGACGGTGCCCGCACCGAAGGCGATGACAAGAAGAGCCGTGCCACCGCCAAGTCGGTGAAGCAGATCAACGAGAGCCTCGAGAAAACCACCCTTGGCGACCTCGACATCTTCCAGAAGCTGAAAGAGGAGAAATAAAAAAAATCTCCCAACAGTAAAAAGGTCTTGAATATCAAGCCTTACAAAAGGTTAAAGACACTCCGCACGGGGTGTCTTTAACTTTTTTTATGATTTTTTTTTGCTGTCCGTGGAAATTTTTGGCCACTTTTTGTATCTATATAGTCGAAAAGGGTAAAGAAACGAATAAAAAAAAGTTGCATATATGAATAAAAAATGCTACCTTTGTACTGGAAGAGATGAGTGTATTTTTTATTTTATGCACTGATTTACAAATAATTAAAAGTCAACGCTATGAAGAAGAAGTGTATAATGACGATGGTTGTACTGATGAGCGCGATGCTGACTACCGCCGTGATGGCACAAAGCTCCTGGAATCAACAGCAGGCCTGTCCCGGATGGAACAATCCGGCGAATTTCACGTCGGGCGGTGTCGACATCAACAGGTATGCGGGGTCGGGAGTGACCGTCACCTCCAGCAAGCCCTGTCCCAACCCCACGATGAACGTTACGAACCGCAACCAGCTTATGCAGTGCTTGGGCGTGAACGATATGCCCACCACCTACACCGCCAGCCAACTCAACTCAGTGCAGTCGAGCGGCGGCTGTTATGGAGGGACATCCCTGCCCAACTATCTGCGCCAATTCCTCATCGTCACCGACACCTTGGGCCACGACCCCAACACCGGCAATAGATTGCCATATGTGCCTCGCCAGTACAACACGCGCGACACTACGCCAGGCGTCATCAACACCCATATAACCAAGAGTATACGTATTGGTGATGGATGCAGCAACGGCAGTGGCAGCGATGCGTTTAGCGGAGCCGAATTGAACTATACCATGCGCGTGAGTACGGACAATGCCATGCTGTACATCTACTATGCCATCGTGGCCGAGTCGCCCACCCACGGACAGCAAGGCAACCCCACATTCATCATACGAGTGTGCAAGAAGACCTCGACAGGACTGTGGAAGCAAATCAACGACACACTGTGCTACTTCATCGCGTCGACCCCAGCCAGCGGGGGTACTTCCAATTCTTGTGCAGGGTTGGGCTATGTCAATACAGAAACCTCCTACAACAGCAATGGATGGCACGCCAATGGCTCGTCCATTCTATACAAGGACTGGGACAAAGTCGCCATCAACCTGAGCAACTATATCTACGACACGGTGCAGATTTCAGTGATGATCTACGACTGCCTCTACAACGCCCACTTCGCCTACGCCTACATTGCAGGCGAGTGCCGTCCGATGATCATCCAAGCCTCCGGCTGCCCGCCAGGCATCTCCACCGACGTGGGAACGCTTACAGCACCCTCGCACATGAGAAACTACGTGTGGTATGCCTCGGAGTGGGGAGTGGCAGAACCAGCCACAAGCTTCGGACCCGGTCAACGCAACGGACACTTCACCTGGCGACAGTTGACAGCCGACACCAGCACCCAAAACGTCTACCATGTGCAGGCACAGGACTTCAAAGTGACGCGCCGCTTCAATGAGGTAGGCACCACTCAGATTGTGGACTCCGTGGGCAACTGGCAGACCTTCCGCTGCCGGATGACATCCGCTCTCAACCCTGCGAAGCCCTTCACGTCCGACCTCTACGTGAACATGCAGAACAAAAAACCGTCGATGGCCATCGATTCGCTCTACACCTGCGACGGCGGTGCCAAACTGTGGAACAACAGCAAGGTGCCCGGCGACCCCTCGCTGACGGACATCAGCGCCACGCAATGGTTCTTCTATAGCAACGCCAATGCCGGCGGCACCGCCATAGACACCCTCGTGGGCGACAGCATCACCAGATACTTCGCCGATACGGACATCAAGAGCGTGCGTGTACGCACCTTCACTACCGACCCCACCTGCTACACCGACGGCATCTATCCCTTCCAGCCACGCCTCAACCCCAAAGCAGGCATGACGATCTCTCCGAAAGTGCTGTGCGACGACGATGCCGCCACCATCACCGACACGACGTCCGGCAACAACAACTCGCGCATCTGGCGCTTCCGCTCGGAAG
This sequence comes from Bacteroidales bacterium, assembly GCA_017480525.1. Classification (GTDB taxonomy): domain Bacteria; phylum Bacteroidota; class Bacteroidia; order Bacteroidales; family P3; genus Colimorpha. Next base: position 3,236 of record JAFVAM010000058.1, read on the forward strand.
ACGCTGACGAAGACGACATGACGCTCAACCGCGTCATTACAGGCACCGGGCAAACAAACAAACAGATAACCAGCAGCTTCACCCATGGAGTAGAGCCTATCGAGTTGACGGTGCGCAACGGAATGTTCTACTACGACCCCGTCCGAGCCACCGACACCCTGTGGTGCGAGACCACTGTGAGGGACACTGTGACAGTCTTCTCCCACCCCACCCTCTTGAAATCGGGAGACTGGGTGGTGTGCGAAGGCGAGCGCACCAATCTGACGGTGAGTGCCGCAGGTGTGGAGAACTGCACCTATGAGTGGTCGACGCGCTATGGAACCGTTGCCGGAGGCCTGCCGGCTGGTCCGACGCTGCGCGTGGTGCCCTATGCAGACACCTGCACCTATTATGTCAAAGTGACGAGTCCGCAGGGATGCGTAGCCTGGGACAGTGTACAGACCTACCTCGTGCGACCCAAACTCGCCATGATTCCCGAAGACGGACGTATCTGTCCGGGGCAGACCGCCACACTGGTGGGTACCGAAGCCGACCACTACAGCTGGACAGCATCGCCCGCCGACGCTTCGCTGGCAGGACAGGAGAATGCAGCCACCATCAATGTCACCCCGTCGGCCACAACGGTATATACCATGGTGGGACACGGCAGCAACAACTGCGATGCCACCCCCCTGCGCAAAACCGTCACCATCGTGCCGCTGCCAGTACCCAACGTCAAAACGACACCGGGATTTATCGACACTGATGACCCCACTGTGGTGCTACGCGACCAATCGGCACACAGCGTGGCCTCCACCTGGCAGTTCCCTGACGGCACGGAAGCCTCCGGGCGCGAGGTGAGCCACCACTTTGAAAACTGCGAAGGTTTTGAATCCGTGCCCGTCGTGCTGACCAGCTACAACTCGCTCGGCTGCACTACAGAACACCGCTTCAGCATTCCCGTCCGCATCTTCACCGCCTGGTTCCCCAACGCCTTCACTCCTGGTTCCAGCGACGGCAACCACATCTTCTCCCTCTTCACCACCAACGAATACGAATTCTTCCAAATTTATATCTACAACCGCCGCGGCGAAAAGGTGTTTGAATCCGACGACGTGGACTTCCAGTGGGATGGCACCCACGACGGCGAACCCTGCCAGCAGGGTGCCTACGTGTACACGGTGCGTTTCCGCAAGCCCGGCACCACCACGCTGGAGTCGATGCATGGCGTGGTCACACTCCTTCGCTGATGGACGAAAAACACCGACTGCTCAAAAAATACTGGGGCTACGACAATTTCCGCCCCTTACAGGAAGAGATTATAGAATCCGTTTTGCAGGGCCACGACACGTTGGCCCTGCTTCCTACTGGAGGCGGAAAGTCGCTCTGCTACCAACTCCCTGCGCTGATGCGCGACGGATTGTGCCTGGTAGTATCGCCCCTGATAGCGCTGATGAAGGACCAGGTGCAGACCCTCAACGACCGCCACCTGAAAGCTGCCTGCATAGTGACCGGAATGTCGGCCTCGGAGGTGACGGGGGTACTCAACAACGCCATCTGCGGAAACCTCAAGTTCCTCTACATCTCTCCCGAACGGCTCCAGCAACGACGTTTCATCGAACACTTCCGCCAAATGGAAGTGGGGCTTATCGCTGTCGACGAGGCACACTGCATCTCCCAATGGGGCTACGACTTCCGCCCGCCCTATCTTGAGATCGCCTCCGTGCGGACCTATCATCCCGCCACACCCCTGCTGGCCCTCACGGCCACCGCCACTGTTGCTGTGGCCGACGACATCTGCCAGCGGCTGGCAATGACGCGATGCCAACGTTTCCGCGCCTCTTTTGTCCGTCCCAACCTGGCCTACATGGTGCTTCATGAGGCCGACAAAAGCCAGCGCCTGCTCCGCATCGTGAACCGAGTGGGCGGCACTGGCATCGTGTATGTCCGCAGCCGCAGCGCCACACAATCGCTGGCACGTTTCCTGACGGCATCGGGCGTCAGCGCCACCTATTACCATGCAGGGCTGTCGGCCCGCGACCGCGACAAAAGCCAAGCCCTCTGGATGGATGGACGCTACCAGGTGATGGTGGCCACCAACGCCTTCGGCATGGGCATCGACAAACCCGACGTACGCTTCGTCATCCATATGGACATACCCGAATCCCTGGAAGCCTACTTCCAAGAGGCTGGCCGAGCGGGACGCGACGGGAAGAAGTCCTATGCCGTTCTCCTCTGCGCCCCCTCCGACATAGAGCGTCTCCAACGCGATTTCGCCACCGACTACCCCACCTTACGACAACTGCGAGCCGTCTACGCCGGCCTGTGCAACTTCTACCGTCTGCCACAAGGGGCAGGAGCCGACAGCCAATTTCCGCTCGACATCGAATCCGTCTGCAACACATACAACTTCTCGCCGCGCATGTTCTACAGCGCCTGCCGCATCCTCGAACGTGAAGGTCTCATCGCCATCCCCGACCACGAGGATGTTGCCTCGACGGTTTTCATTCCCGTGGCGCGCGACGAACTCTATCGTTTTAAAGTGGACCACCAACGGCTGGGCGACCTCCTGCAAACCATGATGCGCATGTATCCCGGCCTGCTTGAAACCTCCGTGGCCATCGACGAACGAAAAATCGCCGAACGCTGTTTCTCCACCGCTGTCGAGGTGGCGGGTTTGCTCTCACAACTCCACGACATGCACATCATCCGCTATAAGCCCAAAGTCAACGGGCCACAGGTTCACTTCCTCTCCGAGCGCATCGACGAACGTCTCATCTGCCCATCGAAGGAGAACTACGCCCTCATGAAAGAGGCCGCAAGCGCACGCATAGAAGCCATCTGCCGCTATGTCGCCGACGACAGCCTCTGCCGAAGCCGCCATCTTGTGGCCTATTTCGGCGACACCGCATCGTCCGACTGCGGCATGTGCGACGTGTGCCTGCACAAAGCCCCCACCGACAAGGGAGCCATCCGCAGCGCCGTAGAAACACTGCTGCGGAGCAACGCCATCGATGTACGTCAGGTTGTACAGATGCTCTCCGCCGACGGAGCCGCCGAAATACCCGACATCATCCGCGAAATGCTGGATGCCGGCGAGGTGACCCTCGACGATAGCAACAGGCTCCATCTCGTGGAGTAGATCTCCTGAAAAGCTTATGATATTGCGTCTGCCACCGGATGCCAGTCGGGGCAGAGTTGCCGGACACCCTCATATACACGGGCGACGGGCAAACCCATCACATTGTAGAAACAACCTTCTATGCGGCTGATACCCACCATGCCAATCCACTCCTGGATGCCGTAGGCACCGGCTTTGTCGTAGGGACGGAAACGATCCACATAGTAGACCAATTCCTCTTCCTCCATGTGGCGGAAGTGGACCTCCGTGGCCTCGGTGAAAGAAAGCACACGCCGTCCACGCCGCAGGCACACCCCGGTATACACCGTGTGGCCACGTCCTGACAACGCCCGCAACATCTCCAGAGCCATAGTGCGGTCGGCGGGCTTTCCGAGAACCTTATCGCCGAGCACCACCACGGTGTCGGCGGTGACAAGCACCACGTCCTCGCCAAGCAACTCATCCGGGCAAGCCGTCGACTTGAGACGCGCGAGCGCCTCGGCGATGTCGGATGCCGACGTGCCTTCCGGCACCTTCTCCTCAACATCAATCGAGACAAATTCGACAGGGAAACCCACCTCACCTATCAGCTGACGCCGACGGGGCGACTGGGAGGCCAACAGCAACTTCATTTCGATTCTATGCCGCCTTTGAATTTCGACTTGTAGACTTCGCGTCCGTTGTCGTACCACGTCCAACGTCCGTCTTTCTCGCCGTCGACAAACTGGCCTTTCTCCACCAATGCTCCGGCCTCGTTGTAGCGTTCATATTTGCCGTTGAGGACACCGTCCTTGAAGTTCTGGCGGAGTTCCACCTTGCCGTTGGGGAAAAAGCGAACCTCCTCGCCATCCTTCTCACCATCGACATAGTGGATGACGTAGCGGACAGAGCCATCGTCGTAGAGACCCTTCCACTCGCCGTCCATCTGTCCGTCGAAGAAATCGCCATAGTAGTCCATCTGTCCGTTCTCGTACCACGAATTCCAGCGGCCCTCTTCCTTGCCGTCCTCATAGCTGCCCTCATGCAGCTTGGCGCCGGACTCGTACCATGTCGTCCATAGGCCGTCGCGTTTTCCGTCGCGGTAGTTGCCCGTACGCCAACGCTCGCCGGTCTCGTAGTAGTAGGTCCACTGGCCAATCTCCTTGCCCTTGGCATAGACGCCTTGGATGCCCAGCTTGCCGTTGCTACGCCAAAAGAACATCCATTCGCCATCCTGCTTGCCGTCCACAAGTTTGCCGCGCATGTCGACCTTGCCATTGGGGAAATACCATACGGCATCGCCCTGCAGCTTGTCGTCCTTATACTGTCCGCTGAAACGCATGACACCGTTGGAATGCCACTGGAACGTAGGTCCTTGGCGCCGACCATCGACGTATGTAATCTCCTCTTCCTTCTGTCCGTTGTCGTGCCACGAGCGGTAGAGGCCCGTCTTCCTGCCGTTCTCCACGGTCACCTCGCTCTTCAAGTCGCCGTTGCGATGCCACGAGCGCGAGGTGCCGGTGCCGTAACACTCTTCGGCCATACGGCTGCCATCCTCGTAGTAGAGCGTCCACACCCCGGTCTTCTGGCCGTTGTTGTACGTACCCTCTTGGGCTATGCGACCGTTGGCATACCACCATGTCCAACTGCCCGTGCGGCGGTCCTGGTCGTTGAGGCTGCCCTGCACCGACGGTTGGTTGGTGTTGGCAAACATCTTCTGGTAAGGTTTCTGTGCCGTGGCCGAAGCGATGGCAAGAGATGCCGTCAATGCGATGACGATGAATTGTTTCATATCTTTGATGATGTAGCGTTGTCAGTCTGTTAAAACCCGTTATTCCGTATAAACGAACACCAGCCGCGGACTGTCTTCCACGGAGGTGCCATTGAGGATGAGACGCTGCGCCGCGTTGCGCCGCGAATTGAGAATCAGCAGTGTTCCGGGGTCGTAGCCCTGGCGCAGGAGCCCCTGTACATGTTGCGTCATGCGGATGCGGAAATAGTTGCCATCCGCATGATAGGTGCCGTCGTAGCCGCTGAGGGTGTAGATGTCGACGAGGTCGTCGATGTAGGCCTCCGTCCCGTCGCTGCGTTTCTCCAAAGCCAGAATCTTGTCGGGCTTGGCGTCGTCGCACTCCGGAGCCACCGGCAGGATCAACTCGGCGTGGTGGATCACCGCCCAGGGATGCAACTGGTGGAAACGCTGCAGCGCACTGTTGAAGTTCACCCGCACCTGCCGGCCTCCCATAGGTTCGAGGTAGAGCCGTAGATTGCCCGGCAGACGGTCTCTTCCGGCAAAAATGGTACCCGAATAGTCGTGGATGAACTGGGTGAAGTGCGATGTACCGGCACCCATGAGGAAGGTGTACTGGGCCTTCGTCGTGTCGCCTTGATAGACATAGTGGTAGTAGGCGCGAAGGCAGGTGGTGCCCGACGAGAAGTCGACACTCAACATGCCGTCGTCGCCCGCCTGCGTAATCCTGATGCGCAAGCCTTTGGTTTGTTCACGGAACTCGTCGGCCGTGGCCTGACGCTGGATGACAGGATAGAAACTCGGATCGAGTTTCATGTTGATGACCGTGTCGTTGCGTCCCACGCTGACGTTGTCGTCGAAAAAGAGTGTCGACTCGTCAACCGGCAGGCTGCTGAAAGCGTAATATGCAGTGTCGTTCAGCAGAGGCTCAGAGAGCTGCTTCACCTCGAAGTGGAACGAATAGTCCAAGTTCGTGTCGGGAAACACCTGTGAGCGGGTGAGCGACAGCACCACAGAGTCCATCTCCCAGTCGCCGTCGAACGAGATGTCGCTCGAGTTGAGCGGCAGGCCAATCTGCGTGTAGAGCACCGAGCTGACCTTGCCGAAGGTGGCATCGGAATAGTTGCCGATGATGCCGAAGGAATAGTTGGAAGTGAGGAGCGAATCCTCTGGTTCCGTCCAGGCCTCGTCCACGGCGAGGGTGTCGGTGATGCCGCTGTAGAGCATCGTGCTGTCGACAAGGTCGATGCCCAAGGCCGACTCCTCGTCGGTGCAGGCCACGAAGCCCGTCAGGGCGACAGCCACCGCCAGTGTGAGCATTCCTTTGATGAAGTTTTTCATAAGCGTTACATGTCTTGTTTGTCGGAGTTCATTGTTTATCAATGGAGTGGGGCAAGTGGTTCAGTTTTCAAACTTGCTGCTGCCCACGATGGTGTCGTAGAACTTGTTGACGCGGGCATAGAACTCGTCGCGGTCCTCTATGTAGTCGAGTACGTTGCGTTTGTTTTCCTTGGCATAGGCCACCAGCTCGGGATGGGCGTTGGGCGAGCCTATCACCACGCCCTGCGAGTAGGTGATGGCCGACTTCATAAGCCCCAGATAGTCGGTCTGTCCGTAGAGGCGAAGATCCTTGGCGGTGGCGCCGTCGGTCTTCATCTTGCGCTCCATGTCGCCGCCGATGGGACCGTCGAAACGGTCGTCCATCAGGGTGATGACCATCTTGGTGCCACTGAAGAAAGCGTTCTCCTTGTTGATGCGGCGCAGGTAGAACGGAATCATCGAGGCGAACCAGCCCGTGAAATGAATCAGATGGGGCTGCCACGCCAGCTTGCGCACAGCCTCCAGGGTGCCGCGTCCGAAAAAAAGCAGGCGCTCGTCGGTGTCGACGTATGGGCGACGTTTCTCGTCGAGAAGTCCCTTTCCGTTGATGAAATATTCCTCGTTGTCGATGAAATAGACCTGCATGCGGGCCGAGGGGATGGACCCCACCTTGATGATGAGCTGGTGGTCGCAGTTGTTCACAATGAGGTTCATGCCCGACAGGCGTATCACCTCGTGAAGTTGATGCTTGCGGTCGTTCACCTCGCAGAACTTCGGCATAAAAACCCTGATTTCGCGTCCAATCTCCTGCGTTTTTGCCGGCAGATAGCGACCGAACAAACTCTGCTCAGAGTCAGGCGAAAAAGGCGCAATCTCCTGATTTACAAATAATATTCTCCCTTTTGCCATATCAATTTATTGTAATATATCTAAAATGCAAAGATACAAAAAAAAAACAATCTGGCAAAATCCTGACGCTCGTTTCAAAAAAAAGTTGTATTTTTGCATTTTCAAACCACCCAGTCAAACATGGACGAAAAGACCCCTAACAACGACAACCTCCGCCTATTGCTCGACCGTGCACGTCGCTATTGCGCCGATGCCGAACAATGCGAAGATGCCGTACGCCAAAAACTTGTCACCTGGGGTGCTACGCCCTCCGAGTCCGACCAAGTGGTGGTCCGTCTCCACAGCGAAGGATACCTCGACGACGAGCGCTACGCCCGTGCCTATTGCGAAGCCAAAATCCTCCGCCAGCACTGGGGACGCCAGAAGGTGCTCTACCAGCTGCGCCTAAAGCATCTGCCCCGCGCCGCCGTGGAAAGCGGCATGTCCGCCGTCAGCGAGGATGCCTACCTCGCCGTGCTCGCCGATGTGGCAGAAAAGAAACTCCACGAACTGCGCTCCGCAGCCGACGACCCTGTGGCGCTGCGCCAGAAGCTCACCTCCTTCCTTCTCTCCCGAGGCTTCCTCCTTGGCGAAATCAATCAAGTAATCACCAATATCATACAACAATGAAACGCATTTATGCCCTCTGTGCGGCCCTCTGTCTCGCCGCCTCCGTTCCCGCCGTCGCGCAGGACGACGCACCCCAGGGTGTTTGGTCCACCTCTTCCACACCGGCACTCAAACTCAGCGAGTCCATGTTCAACAACTGGTCCTCCACCGGTACCTCGCAAATCGACCTCAACATCACCTTCTTCGGCAACTACAAGTTCACCCACCCCAAGTATGTGTGGGACAACGTCGTGGACCTCGGCTTCGGTCAGGCCTGGCAGGACCTCGACAACTCCGCCGAGGGCGGCCGCTTCGAGAGCGTCCGCAAGAGCCTCGACAAAATCGACCTCACCTCCGCCATCTCCTGGAAAGCCTACAAGGACTGGGGCGCCAGCTTCACGGCCAACCTCAAGACCCAGTTCGCTCCCGGCTACGAGTATGCCGGCGCCGGCGACAACGACGGCAAGATGGTCTCCTCCTTCTTCGCCCCCGCCTATCTGACCACCGCCCTCGCCTTCGAGCACAAGAAGACCGACTGGTCCGTCTCCTTCTCCTTCCTCACCGGCAAGACCACCTTCGTCTTCAACAACGACCTCATCGACAGCGGCTACACCTACGGCGTCATCCAGGACAAGAACTTCAACCCTGCCGACCCCGACCGCTCCTGGAACCATGCCTACTTCGCCCTCGGTAGCTACGTAAAGGCCCAGTACCTCAAGAAGGACATCCTCCCCAACCTCGACCTCTACGCCCGCCTCGAACTCTTCTACGACTACAAGAAACCCTCCAACATGGCTTGGGATGGAATCAAGGACTACGTCGCCACCAGCGACATCACCGCTTTAGAGGACTGCGAATACAAACCCGGTGCCGACGAGACCTGGCAGGACCTGGCCGACTTCAACTGGCTCCAGCGCCGCGTCTTCGAAACCGATATGGACTTCGAGGTCAAACTCGACTACCGCTTCTCCTCCCACATCGCCGCCAACTTCGCCCTCAACCTCAAGTGGGACACCGACTTCTCCGGCATGGACAAGTGGGGACACCTGCAGGTCTACCAGATGGCCGGCGTCCAAGTCTTCTTCTCCTGGAAGACCCCCAAGCAGTAAGCCCCCCCACACACTTGGCCGTTGGCTCGATCCAACGGACTTACGGAACACGCACACAATAACTTTGAACCCGCAAGGGCGGCACACAAACGGAACATGAAATGTGTCGTCCTTGCGGGTTCAGAGCATTTGTTGCATCATTGCCGAAGGACCGCACTCACGGCCGGCGCCCCACATGCGGAGGCTTTCGCAAAGAAAACAGGGGGGCTATCTGAACTGCAGCAGTACCGAATCCGTGGCGCGAAGGCCCATGAGCTGCGTGAAGGAACTCTCCTTGACAGCCAGCTCCAGCATACCCGTGGCCGACACCGTCATGCGCAGTCTGTGGCGAGGGTCGCTCTGCGCATGCTGCTGCAGATAGGAGGCCATCACGTCCGTCACCTCCTGCTCGCGCACCGCGATGGAGAAACGCCGTCCCTGCCGGAGCGTCTCAAACTCGCTGTAGCTCATGCCGAGATAGGCGTTGCCGTAGTTGTCCACATAGTCGATATAGATGCGATAGCTGTCGCCCTGCTGCACCCAACCGGAATAAGGCCTGTTGAGAAGACGCTCGCGGCGCGGCCCAATGTCGCGCATCGACGCCCCGCCTATCAGCATGGCCGCCACACGCGTGAAAAGCGTGTAGGCCGCGAAATTGTACACACCGTTTTCCTGCACTGGGATGAGGCTCACATCCTCCACATCAGCCCCCAACGCCATGGCCGGCAGGCCGTTGTCGCAACAGAGGTAGTACTGCCCACAGGCCTTCACGGCCACAAAAGGACGCTCCTCACTGTAGGTCGACGCCACGTCGACAATGTGCACCGTCCCCTCCGGGAACCCCTTGCAGCCATGCTTCACCACGAAGGCCGCAGCCCTCACGTTGAATGGCTCCACGCCATGCGTGATGTCCACCACCTGCACACCCTCAACCATGCCCATCAGAGCCCCCTTCACCATGCCGGCGAAGAAGCCCTGGGAACCCCAGTCTGTGGTCAGTGTGACAATCGGCGTTTTCATTTCAGGCTGCAAAATTACAACTTTTTTGCCACATACACAAAAAAAGATTTCCCGACGCTGCAAGCCAGCCGCCTCCCCCTCCGCCACGCCTCCGCTGCACTTCTCCCCCACCCCACCGCCGGCCCCTTTTCGCCCCCGCCCCACCCCCCCAACCCCCTCCCATCGGCCCACCAAGGCCGACCGAGGTAGGAGTTGGTAGGTAGATGATACGGTGTTGATACGGTGTTGGTACGGTGTTGGTACGGTGTTGGTACTGACAATCAATATGTTACATATTCATTTTTCACCTAATACACTCAATGAATGAAAGTTACGGGCAAAAAACAACTCGTAACGCACTGATTTCCAACAGAGGCTCCGAGGGGCAAAAGACTTTTTTTCGGAGGGTGCGGCGCAATTCAAAAAAAAAGCGTAAATTTGCTGTCTGGTGAAGAACCTAATGAAGTTTTTATAAATATAGTAATCAAATAATTAGACGAAGATATGTCACTGCTAACGATACGCAATTTGCATGCTTGCATCGGCGAGAGGGAAATCCTGAAAGGCATCGACCTTGAAATCAACGCCGGGGAGGTGCACGCCATCATGGGACCCAACGGCAACGGCAAGAGTACCCTGGCGGGTGTGGTGGCCGGCAACCCGAAATACACCGTCACACAAGGCGAGGTCATCTTCAAGGGGAAGAACATCCTGGAGATGCCTGTCGACGTGCGTGCCGCCGAAGGTCTCTTCCTCGGGTTCCAGTATCCGGTGGAGATTCCCGGCGTGAGCATCACCAATTTCATGCGTACCGCCGTCAACGAGCAGCGCAAGTACCACGGCCTCGACCCGCTGAGCGGCGCCGAGTTCCTGCGCCTGATGGAGGAGAAGAAGAAGGTGGTGGAGATGACCTCCAACCTGGCCAACCGCTCTGTCAACGAGGGGTTCAGCGGCGGCGAGAAGAAGAAGAACGAGATCTTCCAGATGGCCATGCTCAACCCCACGCTCTCCATCCTCGACGAGACGGACTCCGGCCTCGACATCGACGCGCTGCGCATAGTGGCCGGCGGCGTCAACAAACTGCGTTCCAAGGACAACGCCACCGTCGTCATCACCCACTACCAGCGCCTGCTGGACTTCATCGTGCCGGACTACGTGCATGTGCTCTACGAAGGCCGCATCGTCAAGACCGGTCCCAAGGAACTGGCCCTGGAGCTGGAGGAGAAAGGCTACGACTGGATCAAAAAGGAACTTGGAGAATGATACGCAAGGACCAACTGCCCGACATCTGGGGCGACGAATGGAAGTGCACCGCGCCGAGGAAGGAGATGATCCTCTCCGGCTCCGACGGCAAGGCGATGGAGATGGTGCTGGTGGACGAGGCGGACTACAACCTCTTCCGCATAGGTTCCTGCAAGGAGTGCCACGCCGAGACCGGCGATACCGACAACTTCGAAATCACCCTCCGCGAGGGGGCATCCCTCTCGCTCTACAGGCTGCAGTTCAACGCCCACGAGCGCAACACCCTGCTCAGCATACACATGGAGCAAGGCTCGAGGCTGACCCTCCATACCATCACCCTCGGAGGAGAACACGTCCGCAACAATATAGCCATCCGCATGATGGGCGAGGGTTGCGAACTCGACGCCTACGGTCTCTACCTCATGGACCGCGAGCAGCAGTGCGACAACTACATCTTCGTGGAGCACGCCAAGCCCCACTGCACGAGCCGCACCCTCTACAAGGGCATCATCGACGACGCTGCACGCGCCCGCTTCAACGGCCATGTGCTGGTGCAGGACGGTGCCGTGAAGACCGAGGCCTACCAAACCAACCGCAACATCCTGCTGACGGACAAAGCCCATGTGGACACACGGCCTTTCCTCGAAATCTACAACGACGATGTGAAGTGTTCCCACGGCTCGACCATCGGACAGCTCGACGAACAGGCTCTGTTCTACCTCATGACGCGCGGCATCAGCGAACGGACAGCGGTGACGATGCTGAGCTACGCGTTCTGCGACGAGGTGGTGCGCAGCATCGCCATCCCCACGCTGCGCGACACCGTGGGCGACATGGTCAAGAAGCGTCTCCACGGCGAACTGACCTCCTGCGCCGACTGCGCCATAGCCTGCGCCAACCCCTGCAACGGGCCCGACGCCCATTTCGACATCGACCCGAGCAGGCTGTGAGCAAGCGCGGCGGAGAGGCAGTGTGATAGTGAGAAACCGTTTTTTTGTCACGTGAAAAACAAAGAGGAAATAGTCAAGATGGTGGGGCGGCTCGGAGTTGCCGCCCTGCTTTTTGCTATCCATTGTTCTGTCCCGGATGCGCTGCAGGCGCAGTGCGGTGTGAAGGTGAAGACGGCCGACGAGGCGGCGCTACGGCAGGCCCTGACGGAGATGGACCGCGGCCACTTCCGCGACGCCACACAGCAGTTGCGCCGCATAGCGCAGCGCAACCCCAAGGCCGCCGACCCGCAGTTCTGGCTCGGCATGGCCTCTGTGCGCAACGGCTTCAACACCGCCGGCATCCGGCGCTACTTCCCCAAATGCCTCGCCCTCTGTCCGCAATATCCCAACGCCTTGGCGCACTACTACATGGGAATGATTCTCTACACCGACGAGCGCTATGAGGAGGCCACGGAGGCCTTCGAGACCTATTTCCGCATGGCCAACGGCAGCAGCGACAAGAAGCAGACGGCGGTCTACGAAGAGGCGTCGGCCTACCTCCACTGGTCGCGCTTCCTGGCCGAGTCGGTGCTCAATATGGCACCTTTCGACCCCGAGCCGCTGCGCGGAGTAAGTTCGAAACGCAACGAGAACCTCCCGTACATCACCTTCGACGGCAGTCGTTGCTACTACCTGCGCGAGGTGCCGGAGAAGGTGGACCCCACCTCGTTCTATACACCCGTGGGGGAGAAGACACGCTGGGTGCTTTTCTGCAGCGAATGGAAAGACAGCGTTTTTTCCTCCGGCACCGAACTTCCCTCCCCCTTCAACCAGGGTGCTTCGGAAGGCAGCATGAGCCTCACGGCCGACGGAAACACGCTTTTTTTCTCGCGCATCACCCAAAAGGGCGGGTATGCCGACTGCGACCTCTACTGCGGACAGTGGAGCAACGGGAAGTGGGCCGTGGAACCGCTGGGGCAAGGCATCAATGGCGAACGCTCGTGGGAATCGCAGCCATCGGTGAGTGCCGACGGGCAGTGGCTCTATTTTTCCTCAAACCGCAAGGGCGGCCAGGGCGGCACCGACATCTGGCGCTGCCACCGCCTGAAGAACGGCGACTGGAGCCGTCCGGAGAACCTCGGTGCCAGGGTGAACACCGTGGGCAACGAGAAATTCCCCTTCATCCACGCCGATGGCCACACGCTCTATTTCGTCTCTGACGGATGGCAGGGCTTCGGAGGCTACGATGTCTACTTCATCGACCTGGCCGAAGACGGCGATGCCCGTCCCACCAACCTCGGCCTGCCCATCAACACCGAAGGCGACGAAGTCTGCTTCGGTGTCACCGCCGACGGCACCCACGCCTATTTCCCGGGCCGCGTGGCTTCGTCGCGCAGCAAGGACATACTCATTTTCGACCTCTACCCCGCCGCGCGTCCCGAATCGATGCGATGCTGCCACGCGGAGGTGCAACGATTCGACAACAAGAGTACCCGACACGAGACCTTCATGCTCTCCAACAGCAAGCCCACGGCCCTCACATTCAAGGAGGAAGGATTGATGCCACACATAGTGTGCGCCACAGGGAAGAGCTGGCGCGACGGGACAACCGTGACGCTGCCCGACAGCGTGGCACCCCTTGCCATCAATCCGCTGCCGGGCAGCCGCCTCTCGGAGCAGGACGAGCTACTGCTCGACGCCTGGGCAGAATGGCTCCTCGACCATCCCCTTGTTCACATCGCCGTGGAATGCCCCACCATGCCCGAGGCCAAGGCCGTATGCGACTACCTGCGAAACAAGAAGAAACTGCGCGCCGAACGGCTCGAGTGCCGTGGCGGCTCCGCGTATGTCAAACGCCAAATCCGACTGCTATGAAATCCATGCGCCGCATACTCGCCTATCTGAAATATTTCCCCGTGCAGGTGACCCTCAACGTGGTGTTCAACCTGCTGCACATCCTATGCAGCCTCGGAGCCTACGTTCTCATCATTCCCTTCGTGGAACTGATGTTCGGCCTCAACGGGGTGCCGGATGCGGAGCCCGAGTTGGCGCTGAACCAGAAGCAACTGGTGGACTGGGCTTTCTGGCATCTCTACCAGTACAAGGCCACCCATGGCATCTGGACCTGCCTGCTCATCGTGGCGGGCGGCTATGTGGGCTGCTCGCTGTTGAGCAACTTCTTCCGCTTCATGGCGCAGGTCTTCCTCGGCATCATCCGCAACGGACTCATCGAGCGTCTGCGCAACGACATCTACCACAAGGTGACCATCCTGCCCGTCTCGTTCTTCAACAGCAAACGGCGCGGCGACCTCATGAGCCGCATGAGCAACGACATAGCCGACATGGAGTGGTGCGTGGGGGTGCTGCAGTCGCTCGTCAAGGAACCCATCAACGTGGTGGTCTTCGCCGCCATGCTGGTTTTCATCTCGTGGCGTCTCTTCGTGCTTTTCCTGCTGGTGCTGCCCGTGGGTGTATGGCTCATCGCCAAAATCGGAGGGCGCCTGAAGCGCACGTCGCAACGTGGGCAAAGCGAACTGGGCCGTATGGTGGCGGTACTCGAAGAGTCGCTGGGCGGACTGCGCGCCATCAAGAGCTTCGGCCGCGAGTCCGACCGCGAGAGGCTCTTTGCCGAAAGCAACGGCGACTATAGCCGCACCATGGTCAAGGTGGCCCGCAGCCGCGAACTCTCCTCGCCGCTCTCCGAAATCCTCGGCACCCTCGCACTCGTCGTCATCCTCGTCATCGGAGGTTGGCAGGTCATCGACGGCTCCATACAACCCTCGGTATTCATCTTCTTCGTCATCATCTTTGCCCGCATCATACCACCCATCCAGGCCATTGTCCGCGCCTACAACACCCTGCAGAAAAGTTCCGCCTCGGCGGAACGCTTCCTCGAGGTGCTCGATGCCGACGAGGTCATCATGGAGAAGCTGGACGCCACCGTACTGAACGGTTTTGGAGAAAAGATAGAGTTCCGCGACGTCAGTTTCAGCTACGACGAGGTCTCTCCCGTACTGCAGAACATCAACCTCACCATCCACAAAGGACAGACCGTGGCCGTAGTAGGTCCCTCTGGCGCCGGAAAGACCACCCTCGTCGACCTCCTGCCGCGCTTCTACGACTGCTCCAGCGGCACTATCCTCATCGACGGCCATCCCCTCCGCGACCTCAACATCAACTCCCTGCGCTCGCAATTTGCCCTGGTGTCGCAGAACTGCATCCTCTTCAACGACACCGTGGCCAACAATATCGCCTTCGGAGCCGTGGTGGGAAGCGGGGAAGAGGCCGACGAAGGCTACACCCTCGACGACATACGCCGCGCCGCCCGCGTGGCCCACGCCGAAGAGTTCATCGATGAACTGCCACAAGGCTTCGACACCCCCATCGGCGACCGCGGCCTCAACCTCTCCGGCGGCCAACGCCAACGCCTTAGCATCGCCCGCGCCGTGCTGCGCGACACCCCCATCCTCATCCTCGACGAGGCAACCTCGGCTCTCGACTCCGAGTCGGAACGCGCTGTGCAACAGGGACTCGACGCCCTCATGCAGGGGCGCACCTCCATCGTCATCGCCCACCGCCTCTCCACCATTCGCAACGCTGATGTCATCGTGGTACTCGACCACGGCAAAATAGTCGAACGCGGCACACACGACGAACTGATGGCACAAGGGGGGCTGTACAAAAAACTCGTTGACATGCAGTCGTTTGCATAATTATTTTTGCTATATCGCAAAAAGTTTGTATCTTTGCACCCAGTTTGGGAGTATAGCTCAGCTGGTTCAGAGCGCCTGCCTTACAAGCAGGAGGTCACTGGTTCGATCCCTGTTACTCCCACACAGAGACAAAGGATGAAGACCGCCACATCTTCACCCTTTGTTTTTTTCCTCTTCCCGGGGATGCAGTGGGATATGGCGGGCGCGGCGGGACTGCTTGGCGTTGAAATGCGCTTGGTCGCGCACGGCGGGCGACATAGTGGAACGCTGGAAACGGTCCCAGACAATGTCGACCGCCAAGTCAGAGGGATGCACCATGTCGGCATTGTAGTAGCGATAGTCGCGCAGTTCGTCGAGAACAATCTCATACGAAGGGAAATACATCGTCAGCGGACGTTCGGGGGCAGGTGTTTTGACACCTTTCTTTTTGCGCCTTGCGAAGGGCAGTTCGCGGTCCACCAGTTCATCGACTGCCAGCAGGAGAGTACTCTTGCTGAGCTGGTTGCCATGGAGGCCGTCGCCGATGTGGCGCATGGGCGACACAGTGAAGAGCGTGTGCAGCGACGGATAGAGCGTGTGCAGGCGGTCGAGGAGCGGGTGCCAGAGTGCCACGATGTCCTCCACAGAGAGCCTGCGGCGCACGAACATCTCCTGCGGCAGTTTGTGGCAGTTGGCCACGACCATTGTCGGCAGCTCGTAGACCCAGGCGGAGCCGAAGGTGACCATGAGCAGCGAGGCCTGGGCGAGGGCTTGGTGACCACGATGGATGCCCCCGTTGCACACGGCAAGACACTCCTCCGCCGTCGCACGGGAGAAGGAGCCGTGGTGATGCCACGAATGCCAGAGTCCGTCATGCTCCACAAGGTCCTTCTCCGTCAGCTCGCGGTCGTCCGTCAGACGCTCCAACGCCGATGCTATCGACGCGGGGTTGTAGAGTGTGCCGAAAGGGTTCTGCTCTATGAGAAAGCCACTGTCGGCCATGCGGCGCCCCACCTCGTCGGAGAAACAGGACCCCAGACTCACAATGCCGCTGGCGAAATCCAGGGCTATGGGCATCGTGGGGTTTCCCACACGGGTTGTTGTCTCTATTTCATACATTTTTTTCTCACACCTTTGTTCTCTATCTCTTGCCAATAGGGAGAATGCCGCCCGCTGTCAACTCTTCGCAATGGGCTTCACTGCCGCCACACCCGGCAGCACTTCCAGTTCGGGGATGATGTCGTGCACCGCCACGCGCAACTCGCCCGTGTTGAGGGTGAGCGAGAGGTTGCGTGAAGCGTCGACCACCACGGCCTGCAGTGGCACACTGCCTCGATGCTTGCGAGCCAGCTTGCCGAGGCTCTTGCAGAATGCTTCGTCAACACGCTCCAACGGCACTGTGAACGACAGCTTCGACGTGTACTTGTCCATCACCTTGCTCAACAAGACCATAGAAATGATACGCATGCGCGTGAAACTCTTTTCCGCCCCCGTCTTCTTGTCGTTGTATTTCGATGTGCGCACCATGGCCTTGCAGAAGATGAAGGTGTTGTTGGTGAAGAAGTTCTTGAAGGAGGTGTACTCCTCGTCGTAGAGGCGCAGCTCGTAGGAGCCGCTGTAGTCGTCTATGACCATGGAACCGTAAGGATTGCCCTTCGACGAGACCCCGTCCTTCACCCCACTCACCATTCCCGCGAAATGCACTTCGCGGTCGGCGAGGCGTTCCAATGCCGAAAGTTGCTCCACGCCGATGTTGGTGAACATCTTCATCTCGTATTTGAAATCGTCCAGCGGATGGCCGGACAGATAGGTGGAGATGACCTCCTTTTCCGCGCGGCAGCGGTCGATGGTCGACCATGGCTCGCACTCCGGAATCGGCGGATGCTCCTCTTCGGCCAGTTCCTCGCTCATGCTGAAGATAGACATCTGGTTGCTGGAGGCTCCGTCCTGGCGGCGGATGGCCCAGCGGACAAGCTGGTCGAGGTAGGTGGGGGTGGTCTCGAGTGTGTTCTCCTTGTAGAAATACTGCGCCCTGTGCATATTCCCCACGCCATCGAAAGCGCCGGCTTTCACCAGCACCTCCATGTTCTTCTTATTCACGGAGTGCATGTCGACGCGCTTAAGGAAGTCGAAGATGTCGCGGAAGGCGCCGTTTTTCTCTCGTTCCTCGATGATGGCCAGCGAGGCGGCCTCGCCCATACCGCTGATGGCGCAGAGGCCGAAACGGATTTTGCCATCCTTGTCGACGGAGAAGTCCATCTCCGAATCGTTGACGCTCGGTGCCGCCACCTCGATGCCCAGCTTGCGGCAGTCGTCCATCAGCTCCGTGACGCGCTTGATGTCGCTCTGCGCACTTGTCATCACCGCAGCCATATATTCGGCCGGATAGTGCGCCTTGAGGTAGGCCGTCTGGTAGGCCACCCACGAGTAGCAGGCCGCATGGCTTTTGTTGAAAGCATAGGAGGCGAATTTCTTCCACTCCTCCCATATCTTGGAGAGTATCTCCTTCGGGTGGCCGTTTTTCTCGCCGCCTTCGTAGAAGAGTACCTCCAGCTCGTTCATCTTTTCTATCTGCTTTTTGCCCATGGCCTTGCGCAGGGTGTCGCTCTGGCCGCGCGTGAAGCCCGCCAGCAGGCGGCTCAGGAGCATCACCTGCTCCTGATAGACGGTGATTCCATATGTGTCCTTGAGTTATTTCTCCATCACCGGGATGTCGTAGACAATAGGCTTGCGCCCCTGCTTGCGGTCGATGAACTCGTGGATATTGTCCATAGGACCCGGACGGTAGAGGGCGTTCATGGCGATGAGGTCGTCGATAACGTGGGGCTGCAGCTCGCGCAGGTATTTCTGCATGCCCGCCGACTCAAACTGGAACACGCCCACGGTGTTGCCTTCACAGAAGAGCTTGTAGGTCAGCTCGTCGTCGAGAGGCAGGTGGTCCACGTCCACATCCTCGCCCGTGCGCTTCTTCACCATGCGGATGCAGTTCTTGATGATGGTGAGGTTCTTCAGGCCGAGGAAGTCCATCTTGATGAGACCCACGTTTTCCACCACATGGCCGTCATACTGTGTCACCAACACATTCTCGCCACTCTCCTTGTCGTTGATGACGCAGACGGGAGCCACGTTGGTAATGTCCTGCGAGCCGATGATGACGCCGCAGGCGTGGATGCCTATCTGCCGGTTGGTGTCCTCCAGCTCCTCGGCGTAGGTCAGCATGCTTTTCAGCTGCTCGTCGTCGCCCTGCATGATGTTGCGCAACTCGGGGACATATTTGTAGCAGTTCTTCAGGTTCACCTTGGGACTCTTGCCTTTCTCGTCCTTCACGTTGTCGGGAAATCCGCGGTCGGGGATGTAGCTCTTGAGCTGGTTGACGACGCCCAGGGGGATGTTCTCCACGCGGCCCACGTCGGCGATGGAACTTTTGGTAGCCATGGTGCCGTAGGTGATGATGTGCGCCACGCGCTCTTTGCCGTATTTCTTCGTCACCCAGTCCAGCACCTTGCCGCGACCTGCGTCGTCGAAGTCCACGTCGATATCGGGCAGCGAGATACGGTCGGGGTTGAGGAAACGCTCGAACAGGAGGTCGTACTTCAACGGGTCGAGGTCGGTAATCCAAAGGCAGTAGGCCACCACAGAGCCTGCCGCGCTGCCGCGGCCGGGTCCCACGCTGACGCCCAGCTCTTCGCGCGCCGCACGGATGTAGTCGCTCACGATGAGGAAGTAGCCGGGGAAACCCATGGTCTTGATGGTGTGCAACTCGAAGACCACGCGCTCCCTCACCTCCTCGCTCAACGCCGCCTTGATGGTCGGCAGGTCGGTCTGCTCCGTCAAGTCGTCCCTGTCGGCCAGATAGCGTTTCCGCGCGCCGTGCCAGACGAGGTGCTCCAGATAGTCGGCCTCGTATTTGATGCGATAGAGTTTCTCATAGCCGCCCAGCTTCCTGATTTTCTTCTCGGCAGCCTCCTGACTCATCACAACCTCGCCCTTCTCGTTGCGGGTGAACTCGTTGAAGAGATCCTACTCCGTCAGGCGGCGGCGCCACTCTTCCTCGCGGCCGAAACTCTCGGGGATGGGGAAGACAGGCATCAGCGGGTCGCTGTCGATGCTGTATACCTCCACCTTCTCCGCCACCTCCATGGTGTTGGCCAGAGCCTCCGGCAGGTCGGCAAATACCGCCGCCATCTCGTCGGGGCTCTTGAGCCACTCCTGCTTGGTGTAGTGCATGCGGTTGGGGTCGGAATAGTCCTTTTGCGTGGCCAGGCAGATGAGGTGGTCGTGGGCCTCGCCGTGCTCCTCCTCCACAAAGTGGGCATCGTTGGTGGCTATGATTTTGATGTTGTGTTTCCTTGCCAAACGGATGAGTTCCGGCTCCACCTTCATCTGCCATTCGTAGGTCTCGCGGTTGGCGTTGGGCTTGTCGGTCTTGTGGCGCATGAGTTCAATGTAGTAGTCGTCGCCGAAGATTTCCTTGAACCACATCACCTGGCGTTCTGCGCCCTCGAGGTCGCCCCGGATGATGAGCTGCGGGATTTCCCCGCCCAGACACGCCGAACACACAATCAAGCCCTCGTGGTATTTCTTCAACACCTCGTGGTCAATCCTCGGACGGTCGTAGAAGCCGTCGGTGTAGGCTATCGACGCCAGCTTGCAGAGCGAATGGTAGCCCTGAAGGTTCTTGGCCAAAAGGATGAGGTGGTAGCCGCTGCGGTCCACGATATGCTCGCGCCCTGTCTCGGGACTGATTTCCTTGTAGTTCTTGTCTTTGCTGCCCAGGCTGCGCCGTGCGCAGTAGGCCTCCGTGCCCACGATGGGCTTGAATATCTGCCCGCGCAGTTTCTCTATCTCCTCCTCCACCTCGCTCAGCTTCGGTGTCCCTTCGGGAATCACAGTCTGCGTGTAGATTTCCTCCAGTTCCTTCTTCTTCGCCTCCAGCTCCTTGATTTTGTCCTTCACCTTCCCGTTCTCTTTCTTCGCCGTGTCGAGGAAATCCTTGATGCCGAACATATTGCCATGATCTGTCAGAGCCATCGCGTACATGCCGTCGCGCTTGGCTTTGGCTATCAGGTCGGGGATTTTGGACATCCCGTCGAGCATCGAATAGTGCGAGTGCACATGCAAATGAGTAAACTGCGTCATTTCTCTTCCTTTCTATTCCGACTGCAAAGATACAACTTTTTCTCCGTCCCTGCAAGCATTGTTGATAACTTCTCCGCCACCCTCTATCCACCCCCGTTTCCCCTCCCTCCGCCCTGCCATCGCCCTGCCATCGCCCTATCAACTCCTACCGTGGTCGGACTTGGTACGGTGTTGGTAGGGAGTTGGTAGGGAGTTGATACGGTGTTGGTACCTTTCCAGTACTGGAAATCAATGTTTTACATGTTTATTTTTCACATAAACACCTCACAACATGTCAGTTACGGCGAAAAATTGTGCCGTAACCCACTGATTTCCAACCGGAGCTTTTTCCACACCGGAAACGATTGTCGGGACAGAAAGATTTTTTTTTGCAATTGGAAAAAAAGGTGTACCTTTGCAGCCTGATACTCCGCCGTCGCCAGCCGTCGGCGAGGAGAGGAACCGAATGTTTAACATATAAAAATACAGATTGTTATGATGAAAAGAATGCTTCTTTTACCCGCCGTGCTGGTGGCTTTTGCCTCGGCTTTCGCGCAGAATGTGGAGACCAAGAGTGTGCAGGTGGGCAGCATCACCGCCCCCGCCTACACCGTCACCATCCAGAAAAAGGTCGACCTCGTGCAGGACGCCATGAACAAGCGCCTCAAGGACGCCGAGATGAAGACCAAGAAGAGCGAAGGCTATGTGGCCGCGCTGGACCAGCTCTTCTCCGAAATCGCCACCGACCCCATCAACCTCTACACCAAGGTGGAGAAGGAGAGCAAGAACTCCGCCACGGTGACCGTGTGCGTCATCCCGACAGACCTCACTGCCGACCGCGAGGCCATGCAGTCCAACGTGCGCCGCTTCGTGGAGGGTTTCGTCCAGTATGTCAACCGCTTCGAGGCGCAGAACAACATGGAGGCCGAACAGGCCAACCTGAAGAAGGCCGAGAAGACCCAGGCCAAGGCCGAAGCCGCCGTGGAGAAACTGGACAAAAACATCCAGAAGAACAAGGTGAAGATTGCCGACAAGAAGAAGGAAATCGAGAAATACAAACAGAAAATCAAAGAATGCCAGGACGACATCCAGAAGCTGGAAGCCGAGATTTCCAAGGACCAGGGCAAAAAAGGCGACGCCCAGAAGGACGTGGAGAAGGCCAAGGACAACGTGCGCAGCGTCCAAGGCGAGGTGGAGAAATACCGCCAACAGACCGAATAGGCTTTCCCTTCGAGAAATGGTTTGCAGGCAGCACTGTCTGCGAAGAAGAAAGGACGCAGGCCGCTTGCCTGCGTTCTTTTTTTGCCATCCTCCCCCCCCTGCGGGAAAGCCTGCCGGGAGACCTGTTGCGAAGGTCACCTCTCCAGCGTCACCCACTCCGCGGCGGGGACGCAGAGACTGAAAGCCACATCCTGTCCGTTGCGGAGCGTTCCTTCCACGCGGTAGGTGAAGGTCTCGCCGTTCTTGCAGACAGCGAGGCTGCCGCTGCTGAACACGGCGTAGCCGTAGCCCTCGCCCGCCAGGCTGCCATAGGGGGTGCCGCCCTGCATGTCCTGCGTGGCAATGATGGTTCCGTCGCCGCGGCCGATGCTGAAGGAATAGGAGAAGCCCGTGTAGCGGCGCGTGAGGTCGATCTCGCGGTCGATGGCACGGGGGTCGACATCGGCGCGGATGTCGAGGAGGGCCAGCCCGCCTTCGTCCTGCTCGGTGCTGACAGCGTCGGCATATCCATGGCCGTCAGGGCTTTCGGCATAGCGGCTGACGAGCGTATAGTCCCTGCCGCCGACCGAAGCCGTGTTGAGGGTCCGGGCCTCCGCGAAGGCACCGCCGTCGTCGACACATGCCGAGAGCGTCAGCGCGGAAAAAACCAGTACCAATATCTTGCGGGCATTCATTTTTTCAAATCATGTGTTGTTGCCTGTCATCAGCCCCCATGCTGCGGCCTCGCCTCGCAGTTGCGCCAGTCGGCGATGTCGGACCTTGGAGTAGCGCAGCGGAACGCCAAGGCGCGTCCGTCGCGGAGGGTGCCGGAGAACTCGACGCGCAGCGTGTCGTCGTCGTAGCGGGAGACGATGACGCCGCTGTCGAAGGCCGAGAGTTCGTCGACATCCAGCCCGTTGAAGCTGCTGTATACGTCGTCGTCCACCATCTCCATGCTGAAAGAGGCGTCGCCGGGCCAGTGCATCTCCACGCTCAGGCGGCATCCGTCGGGTGTGGCGAGGGAATAGGTATAGCCGAGGTCCTCGTGGTGTAAGCCGATGTCGAAACGGCGGGCTGTGTCGGCAGTGCCGTCGGCGGAAAGCATAACGGTGTGGGCGAAGTAGAAGCCGTTCTCTTCCAGCCCCACCTCTTTCGCAAAACGGAGGGTCTGGCCGTCGAGGATGAGGGCGTCGCCCTCGACGTCGGCGAGTGTCGCGGCCGACGGTTCGACTGCGTCGCCCTCTTTGCCACAGGCGGCGAGAAACATCGCCGCCGCAGCCATGAGGAGCATTGTTTTTGCAGGTTTCAGAATCATTGTCTATACGTGTTTGTCGGTCAATGGATGCATCCCTCGCTGTCGTCCACTATGCCTTCAGCTTCTTGTAGCGAATGCGGTGGGGGGTATCGTCGCCGAGGCGTTTGCGACGGTTCTCCTCATATTCGGTATAGGAGCCCTCGAAGAAGTAGACCTGCGAGTCGCCCTCGAAGGCGAGGATGTGGGTGCAGATGCGGTCGAGGAACCAGCGGTCGTGGCTGATGACCACGGCGCAGCCGGCGAAGTTCTCCAGGCCCTCTTCGAGGGCGCGCATGGTGTTGACGTCGATGTCGTTGGTTGGCTCGTCGAGCAGGAGGACGTTGGCCTCGCTCTTGAGCGTGAGGGCCAGATGGAGGCGGTTGCGCTCGCCGCCGCTGAGGACGCCGACCTTCTTGCTTTGGTCGGTGCCGGAGAAGTTGAAGCGAGAGATGTAGGCGCGGGAATTTATCAAGCGTCCGCCGACCTGCAGGTTCTCGTTGCCGCCGGAAATCATCTCGTAGACACTCTTTTCGGGGTCGATGTCGGCGTGTTGCTGGTCGATGTAGCCGATTTTCACTGTCTCGCCCACCTCGAAGGTGCCGGTGTCGGGCTGCTCGAGGCCCATGATGAGGCGGAAGAGGGTGGTCTTGCCGCAGCCGTTGGGGCCTATGATGCCCACGATGCCGGCAGGGGGAAGAGAGAAGGTGAGGTTATCGTAGAGCAGCTTGTCGCCGTAGGCCTTGCTGACACCGTTGACCTCCAGCACCTTGTTGCCCAGGCGTGGACCGTTGGGGATGAAGATTTCGAGGTTCTGCTCTTTTTCCTTGACGTCCTCGTTGAGGAGGCGGTC
>JAFVAM010000059.1 GCA_017480525.1 Bacteroidales bacterium
CCAGACAGCATCCCATCCCAAGCGCATCCACGAGGTCGCCTACAGCGAGACCCGCCGCATCCCCACCCACTGCGGCGAGTTCGACCGCGTCCTTGGCGGAGGCATAGTCCCCGGCAGACTGCTGCTGCTTGGCGGAGAACCCGGCATCGGCAAAAGCACACTCCTGCTCCAGACAGCCCTGGCCATCCACGACCGCAAACTCCTATATGTCAGGGGAGAAGAAAGCGAGCAGCAAATCAAGATGCGAGCCGACCGCCTGGGCCTCGACCCCACCACGCGGCAGGAAAACAGCATCCCCGCCCCCAACGCGAAGCCGTCGCCGGCGCACCGCGGCGTGGGCGAGGAACTCTATGTCGTGTCCGAAACCGTCACACAGCGCATCTTCGAGCATGTGGATGCCCTCCAGCCCGACCTCCTCATCGTCGATTCCATCCAGACCGTCACCACCGAGGCCGTCGACTCCCCCGCGGGCAGCGTCAGCCAAATCCGCCAGTGCACCACCGAGTTCCAGCACTATGCCAAAACCTCCGGCGTACCCGTGCTTCTCATCGGCCACATCACCAAGGACGGCACACTTGCCGGACCCAAAGTGATGGAGCATATCGTCGACGCCGTACTCCAGTTCGAAGGCGACCGCAACTACGGCTACCGCCTCCTCCGTGCACTGAAAAACCGCTTCGGCTCCACCGCCGAAATCGGCATCTTCGAAATGCTCGGCACCGGACTGCGCGAAGTGGCGAACCCCAGCGAATTCCTCCTTGGCCAGCGCGACGAGACCCTCAGCGGCGCCGCCGTGGCCGCCACGCTCGAAGGCGCGCGCCCCATGTTCGTCGAAGTGCAGAGCCTCGTCTCCAGCGCCGTATACGGCACCCCCCAACGCAACTCCAACGGCTTCGACATGCGACGACTGTCGATGCTGCTGGCCGTGCTTGAAAAACGGTGCGGCTTCAAACTCGGCGCCAAAGACGTCTTCCTCAACCTCGCCGGCGGCCTGCGCGTCAGCGACCCCGCCCTCGACCTCGCCGTCGCATGCTCCATCCTCAGCTCCAACGTCGACATCCCCATCCCCCCACGCATAGCCTTCGCCGCCGAACTGGGCCTCAGCGGCGAGGTGCGCCCCGTGGCACGTGTGGAACAGCGCGTGTCCGAAGCCGACCGCCTGGGCTTCGAAAAAATCTTCATCTCGAAATACAACTCGCGCGAGATCGACGCGCGGCGCTTCAAGCTCCAAATCGTCCCCGTGAGCGTCATCGAGGAAGCCTTCCGCGCCCTTTTCGCATAAAAACCCCAGGCGCACACGCAACAACCTGACTTACAAACGCTTGCAATCAATTTCCCACAAAGATTGCAAGCGTCATTTTTTTACTTTTGCAACCTATTGAAAATCAACACATAGAAACCACCATCTTCTTCCCAAGCACCTACCATCCTCCTACCATCCTCCTACCCACCCCTTCGGCGGTAGAAGATGGTAGGGCGATGGCAGGGTGGCGGAGGGGGATTGGGAGACACTGAAGCGGCAGCCAAAACGCCTGCCCCAGGCGGAGAGAAAAAGCGCCAACCGGGCATCGGCAGGGCCGGCGGAACGACCGGCAAGGGAGGCGGAGGGAAGGCGGCTCCGCAGGAGTTGTTGAAATATTTTTATAATTTGTTCACGCAAAGCGAGATTTTTTCGTATCTTTGCACTCGGAAAACAATGCCGAGTGAAATATGTTTGAAAACCTTAGTAGCAAGATAGAGAAAGCGTTACACACCCTTCGTGGCAAAGGGTCGATTACAGATATCAATGTGGCGGAAACCGTCAAGGAAGTGCGCAAGGCCCTTCTCGACGCCGACGTGAGCTACCCGATAGCCAAGGAATTCACCGACAAGGTGAAAGCCGAAGCCCTGGGGCGCAACGTCATCCAAAGCATCGAACCCAGCCAGTTGATGGTGAAGATTGTCCACGAGAAACTGACGGAACTCATGGGTTCGGCAGCGGTGGACATCAACCTCAAGGGACAACCCGCCGTCGTCCTCATCGCAGGTCTTCAAGGTTCGGGAAAAACAACCTTCAGTGCCAAACTCGCCAACTACCTGAAAACAAAAAAAGGGCGCAGCGTGATGCTGGTGGCGGGCGACATCTACCGTCCGGCGGCCATCAGCCAGCTGCAGACACTCGGCGAGCAGGTGCAGGTACCCGTCTACACGGAAGAAGGCAACCGCAACCCTGTGGAAATCGCCAAACATGCCATTAGCGAAGCCAAGAGCAAGGGCCTCAGCGTGGTCATCGTCGACACCGCAGGCCGTCTGGCTGTCGACGAGGAGATGATGGACGAGATTGCAGCCCTGAAGCGCGAATTGCAGCCGCAGGAGACGCTCTTCGTGGTGGATTCCATGACGGGACAGGACGCCGTGAACACCGCCAAAGCTTTCAACGAGCGCATCGATTACGACGGCGTGGTGCTCACCAAGCTCGACGGCGACACCCGCGGCGGCGCCGCCCTCACCATCCGCTACACGGTGCAGAAACCCATCAAGTTCGTCGGCGTCGGCGAAAAAATGGACGCCCTCGACGTGTTCCACCCCGACCGCATGGCCAACCGCATCCTCGGCATGGGCGACGTCGTCTCCCTCGTGGAACGCGCCCAGGAGCAATACGACGAAATGGAGGCCCGCAAAATCCAGAAACGCCTCATCCACAACGAATACAACTTCGAGGACTTCCTTTCGCAGATTGCCCAAATCAAGAAGATGGGTTCCATGAAGGACCTCGTGGGCATGATTCCCGGCATGAGCAAACTCACCAAAGACATCGACATCAGCGACGACGCCTTCGTCCCCATCGAGGCCATGATCGGCAGCATGACACCCTACGAGCGCCGCAACCCCTCGTGCCTCAACGGCAGCCGCAAACAACGCATAGCCGCCGGCAGCGGCCGCAGCATCCAGGAGTTGAACCGCTTCCTCAAGCAGTTCGACGACACGCGCAAGATGATGAAGATGGTGACCAAAAACGGCGGCAAACTGCCGGTGAGAAAACGCAGATAATCCTGTTAAAACCAATAGGGCCAATGGGTTCCACAAGCCCAACAGGTTCAATAAACCCTCAATAAACAAATGCAACAGTATTTAGACGGCAAGGCCATGGCCTTGCAAATCAAAGACGAGATAGCCAATGAGGTTCGTGCGCTGACCCAGCAGGGACACCGCGCACCCCATCTGGCCGCAGTAATCGTGGGCGAGGACGGGGCAAGCATGACCTACGTCGCCAACAAAGAGAAGTCGAGCCACGAGGTGGGCTTCACCTCCAGCGTCTACCGCATGGACGAGAAGACCTCCGAGAAACAACTGCTGGAAACCATCGACTTCCTCAACAACGACCCCGACATCGACGGCTTCATCGTGCAACTCCCCCTGCCCAAGCACATCGACGAACAGAAGGTCATCAACGCCATCGCACCCGACAAGGACGTCGATGGTTTCACGCCCGTGAACATCGGCCGCATGGTGCTGGGCGAAGAGAGTTTCACCCCCGCCACACCCATGGGCATCTGCACCCTCCTCAAACGCTACGGCATCGAAACCTCCGGCAAGCACTGCGTGGTCATCGGTCGCTCGAACATCGTGGGTACCCCCGTAGCCAACCTTTTGAGCCGCAAAGGTTTCGACTGCACCGTCACCATGTGCCACAGCAAGACGCAGAACCTGCCCGAACTGACACGCCAGGCCGACATCCTGGTGGTGGCCATCGGACGGCCGGAATTCGTCACAGCCGACATGGTGAAGGAAGGCGCCGTGGTGGTCGACGTGGGAATCCACCGTGTCCCCGATGCCTCGAAGAAAAACGGCTACCGCGTCATCGGCGACGTGAAACACAGCGAGGTGGACGAGAAATGCAGCTGGGTGACACCTGTGCCCGGCGGCGTGGGCCCGCTGACCATTGTGAGCCTCCTGCAGAACACCCTCCAGGCCTACCATCGCCACGAAAACCGTTGACCGGCAACAGAGCCTCAACGCGCACACAATGTAAAGAAGCCGTCCTCGCGATGAGGACGGCTTCTCTATTGTTGACACTATGGGCGATGGTTTACTGTTCGATGATATAGTTGATGGGGGCAGTGGCCACAATGCGGAATGTCATATCGGGGCAGGTTTCGCGAGTGAGGTTCGGCAGGTAGCCGTCAAGGTCCTGCATGATGAGCGTGAGACGTCCCGGTTCAAGGTCGAAACGCAGATTTTCACCAACGACACCGGTGGTACCGTCGTCGTAGGGCACCTCCACCGGATAGACATACGGAAGAGGATTCTTGCGGCCGCTCCTGTCATAGACATAGACACTCACGTTGCCGTCGTAGACCACATGCTCCGAAAGGACATCCCAGTCCACAGGGCAGTAGTAGTAGTTGAGGCCGTCTTCTGTGCGCCATCCGTCCGAGGCGCCATAGCGCACGGTGACCTCGGCAACACGGGTGCCGCTGCTTTCGATATACACCTCCTTGCTGCAAGAGGTCGACATAAGGCCCACGGTGGTGGCCAGCATAAGGGTTAAAAGGATTTTCTTCATTATCTTTTCATTTTTTTTGTTTCACGGTGCAAAGATACACAAAAAAACGGTAGGAAAAATCTATTTTTTGCATTATTTTTCCAAAAACATACACAACACTGATTTTTAATGCATAACAACAGCAAATAACCTTAATCTCCGCATCAGGCCGGCATGGCGTCCGCCCGTGGAAATGTTAAATCCGGCCTTGCCCGGAAAAAAAATCACCGACGATGTAACATTTTCAATTTTTCTGCGTTATTGAAATAAAATCGGTGTTATTAATATAGGTGTAGTATGAGACAATTAAAAATTACCCATTCGATTACCAACCGCGACATCAAGTCGTTGGACAAATACCTGCAGGACATCTGCAGCGAGGAGCTCCTGACCCCCGAGCAAGAGGTGCAGCTGGCTCAACGCATCAAGCAGGGCGATCAGGCCGCACTGGAGCGCCTGACCAAGGCCAACCTGAGGTTTGTGGTGTCGGTGGCTAAGCAGTATCAGAACCAGGGCCTCTCTCTGCCCGACCTCATCAACGAGGGCAATGTGGGTCTCATCAAAGCCGCCAAGCGTTTCGACGAGACCCGCGGCTTCAAGTTCATCTCCTACGCCGTGTGGTGGATTCGCCAGAGCATTCTTCAGGCCATCGCCGAGAACAGCCGCATCGTACGCCTGCCCAGCAACCAGCTTGGCGCTCTCAACAAGATTACGAAAGAGATTGCCCGTCTGGAGCAGCAACTGGAACGTCCGCCTTCAGAGGAGGAACTGGCTGAAATGCTCGACATCCCCGAGGACAAAATCAAAGCCATCATGGCCATCCGCGGCCGCCACGTGAGCATCGACGCCCCTCTGGCCAGCGACGAGGACGTGAACTTCGTCGACGTGCTCCCCAACGAGGACACACCCCCGACCGACAGCAAACTGATGCAGGAAAGCCTCTCGCAGGAAATAGAGCGCTCGCTCTCCACACTCACCGAATATGAACGCGAGGTCATCAAGATGTATTTCGGCATAGGTATGCCCCACCCCTTAAGCCTCGACGAGATCGCCATGAAGTTCAACCTCACCCGTGAACGCGTGCGCCAAATCAAGGAGAAAGGTATCAAGCGCCTCAAAACCAGTAGCAAGAGCAAGCATCTGAAAGCCTATTTGTAGAAGCACAGAACCATTGGATTAAGTGGACCGAATCACAAAATACTTCCCGGAACTGACGGAGCGGCAAAAAGAACAGTTTGCCGCTCTGTTGCCCTTGTACGAAGAATGGAACGCGCAAATCAACGTCATCTCGCGCAAGGACATGGACAATTTCTACGAGCACCACGTGCTCCACTCGCTGGCCATCGCCAAAGCGATGCCTTTTGCCTCTATGACCGAGGTACTCGACGTGGGTACCGGCGGCGGCTTCCCGGGAGTGCCGCTGGCCATCATGTTCCCCGATGCCCGCTTCACGCTCATCGACTCCATCGGAAAGAAAATCAAGGTGGTGAACGACGTCATCGACCGTCTGGCTCTCTCCAACACCAAGGCCATGCAAATCCGAGCCGAAGCGCTGGACGGCGAATTTGACTTCGTCGTCTCCCGTGCTGTTACCACGCTGGGAGAATTCGTGCCGTGGGTGAAAAAGAAGATTTCCAAGACACAATACAACAAGTTGCGCAACGGCATCTTTTACCTCAAGGGAGGCGACCTCACCAACGAACTTTTCACCTTCCGCCACAAAGTGAAGACTTGGGACATCAACGAGTGGTTCGAGGGAGAATGGTTTGAAACGAAAAAAGTCATCTACCTGCCGCTGTAGCTGTTGGCATAAGGCCAAATGTTCAAGTTCAGTCAAAAAAAAGCCTGTCCGAAATGACAGGCCTTATTTTTTTTGACATGAGTCTGTATGGATGAAGCTGTCCTTGCCGACGCGATAGCCTTTTGATGTGTCGAGCGCGCTTGTTTACCTTTGGTTATATAAGTATATCTCGTTGAGGGTCTTGACCTTTATCTTCACGTTGCTGACATCGGCCTTGGGGTCGGCGGGGATGAAGCGGGTGCAAACATTCTGTCCGGCGCGGAGGTCGACGAAGTTGCTGGTGAAGTGGCCGTTGATGTGGGGCACGGTCTCTATGTACAGGTCGAAGAGATCGGACTCCGCTTTGACAGTCACAACGAGGGAGCCGTCCCTATCCCACCGCCGGCTCAACTGGTATCTGGGTTCGTCGTAGTGGCGGTTCTTCGGGTAGACGCTGTAGTACTCCTCCCAGTATTTCAGCTGATTTTCTAAATCGGGCTGACCGGGGAGTGCGTACAGCGCCTTCGCGCGGTAATGCAGAGCCTTCCAGTTGCCGTAGTAGTCTATTGACGACCACGAAGCCACGGGCCAGCAGTCGTTGAGTTGCCAGTAGAGGGTGCCGTCGCAGCGTGGGTCGGCGAGGTGGCAGAAGATGCCGTAGCCTGTACCCCAGGCCTGAAGCAGTTGGGAGACGTAGCAGAAATTCTCCAGCGAAAGGCTCTTGCTGTCGAAGCCGTAGTATTGCCGCATGGCCTTGTCGATAATCTGCAGGCCGCGGCCGTGCTTCTGGTGGCTGCGAAGGGTGGGTGATCCGATGTCGAGCTGGTCCTCCGGACAGAATTGGCGGATGGTTGACAGCATGGGGTAGCTCTGGAAGCCGTACTCGCTCATGAAGCGTCCTGTCTTCTCTTTGTAGACCTCGAACGGCAGCTCACCCCACCATACACCCCAGTAGTGGCTGTCGCCGTGGGTGGTGCATTCGGGGTGGCCCCAACCGTAGAGGGGCGAGGTGGTGATGTAGGGGCGGCCGTAGGGATCGCAGTCCTTCACCGCTTGCGCCAAAATACTGTTTGAACCAACGTTACTGGATGTACCGGGATAGCCGAAGATGGTGTCCATGGCTTTCTCCAGTCGGGCGCGCTGATCGGGCGTCCAATGGTAGACGTCCTGCCAGCCCCAGTCTTCCCAGCCGTTCTTCACCTCGTTGTTGCCACACCACAGGACTACACAGGGATGCTTGGCAATCCGCGCAACGTTCTGATAGGCCTCCTCGCGAATGCTTGCCAGCATCTCGGGGTCGTCGGGGTAGAGCATAGTGGAGAAGTCGAAGTCCTGCCATACCATGAGGCCCAGTGAGTCGCAGAGGTCGTAGAAGCAGTCGTGTTCGTAGATACCGCCGCCCCAAACGCGCAGCATGTTGAAGCCAGCATCCTTGGCAGACGTGAGCAGCAGGCGGTAGCGGTCTCTATTGGCCTTGTCGTCCACGGGGAAGCTGTGGACGGGTATCCAGTTGGCTCCCTTGACGAAAATGGGCTTGCCGTCGCGGAAGAATGTGAAACTTTGCCCGAGGGAGTCCGGCTCCTGACGGAACTCGATGCTGGCCGGACTGCTTTTTCTTGTGGAACAATCTGTACTGTTTCTTTTAGCGGTGACGTATACAGGCTTCCATATCCCGCAGGTTGGCAGTTTTGGACCCCAGTCCCAGCCCTGCTGATAGGGCGCGAGGCGGGAGAACGCGCGGCGGTCGGGCAGCGTGATACCGTAGCGACAACTCTTCAAGTATATCCCTCTGCACCAGTCGTTTTCCTCCAACGGAAGGAATGTCACCTTGATGCGGACGCTGTCGCCCAATGGCAGAAATTCCAGAACGTTGGAGATGAACATGTTGTCATAGAAGTGTTGGCAGTGTCCGTAGCGTCCGTCGATGTCGATTTCGCAGGGGCCTGCCAATCCCTCTGCTATCAGCCACAAGGTGTCGCCTTCGGGCAGCGATTGGCGAGGCACTGTGGTTTGGTAGATCCACCTCCGTTCGTCGTATACCCACTGCACCGAATCCTCGTTGGTGCCGTAATACGGGTCAGGAATCAGCCCGTTGGCCACCAGGTCGGTATGTATAAACCCCGGCACCGTGGCGGGGTACCACTTGCCGTTGTATTCAAACTGCCACCCGGTCAGTTCCACCGTGTCCGGCATCGTCGAGCAAGCCGCCAGAAGAAGCGGCAAAATAGAAATCCATATTTTTCTCAATTTCACTATACCGTTTCCCCTTCTGTTTTATATGTGCGTTATTATCTGGTTGCTCACCGTGTCCTGCTATTTGGTCTTCAGAAAGGCGAAGAAGACCGCCGCAACGATGCAGCCAAAGCTGACGATGTGGTTCCAGCGGATGGGTTCGCCCTTGAAGATGGTGGCCACGATGACCGTGAAGACAAACAGCGAGATGCATTCCTGTATCACCTTCAGCTGCATCAGCGAGAAGGGGCCGCCGGTGATTTCGGATCCGATGCGGTTGGCCGGAATCATCACCAGATATTCAATGAGCGCCACGCCCCACGACAGGAGGATGATTGCGATGAGCGGCCAGTCCTTGGTGATGTTCATCTGCTCCAGCTTCAGGTTGCCATACCAGGCCAACGTCATGAAGACGTTGCTCACCACGAGCATGGTTATTGCTATGATTCCTTTCGACATAATTCTCTGATTAACATTGCGAATGCCTGGTTGACGGTGCGTTCGATGTTCTGCTGTCGACGGCGTCCGGGGAAGTTCAGCAGCTGCGCCTCGGTGTGTGTGGCGTCGGCCACGGCGATCCACACCGTGCCCACGGGCTTCTCCGCGGTGCCGCCGTCTGGGCCTGCAATGCCTGTGGTGGCAATGGCATAGTCGGCACCGAGGCGCTGGCGCACGCCTTCGGCCATCTCGCGGGCCGTCTCCTCGCTCACGGCGCCATGGGCCGCCAGCGTCTCGCGGCGCACCCCGAGAACGCTCTCTTTCACCTCGTTGCTGTAGGCCACCACTCCGCCACGGAAGTAGGCCGAAGCACCGGCCTGCGCTGTGAGCTGGCTGGCGATGGTGCCGCCGGTGCAGCTCTCGGCGGTGGCGAGACTCAAGCCCCTGCCGGTGAGCCGCCGGTGCACCAGTTCGGCGAGGGTTTCGCAATCCTCGCCAACGATGTATTGGCCAGCCATCCTGTAGAGTTCCCGCACAGCGTCATCGATGGCCTGGTGCAAGAGGGGGGCCTGTGTGCCACGGGCCGTGAGCCGCAGTTTGGTCATGCCTGCCACGGGCAGATAGGCCAGGCGGATGCACTCGGGCAGGGCCAGTTCCCACGGTTCTATCAGGTCGGAGAGGAAGGACTCTCCGATGCCCTGCGTAAGGATGTTCTTGTTGAGAATGATGTCCGTTTTGAAAGTCTGCTGCAGTCGGGGGATGACGCGATTCTGCATGAGCCACTCCATCTCGAAGGGTACGCCAGGCAGGGAGACCAGCACGGTTCCGCCCCTTTCGAACCACATGCAGGGGGCCGTACCCATGTCGTTGTTGAGTACCTCGCAGCACTCGGGCACCAGGGCCTGGGCGCGGTTGACAGGCGTCAACTCGAAGCCACGCACAGCGAAGAGACGGCGCACATTCTCAAGCGCCACCCCGTTCTCCACCAGGCGGCTGCCGAAATAGTCGCAGAGGGGTTTCTTCGTGATGTCGTCCTTGGTGGGGCCAAGGCCGCCGGTGAGGAGGACGGCGTCCGACGAGTGTATGGCATTGTCGACGGCGGTCCAGATGTCCTGATATGTATCGCCCACCACCATGGTGCGCTTTACCTCCATGCCTGCCTCTGCCAGCATCCGCGCCATCGTGGAGGCATTGGTGTTGACAACCTGCCCCAGCAGCAGTTCGTCGCCGATGTTGATTATCGTAACGTTCATATATCCATTGATTAAAGCCCTTCAATCAAAAACCGACCCCTCTCATCCCCGCTTTCCTGTCGTATTCCTCGTAGGCGTAGTCCAGGCCGCTCTCGTCGTCGAACACGGGTTCGCCGAACTTCACCAGTGTGAACTCCGACATGTCGATGGCGGGGAAAAAGACATCGGCCTCATAGTCACGGTATATGCGCGTGACATACAGGCGGTTGGTGAAGGGCAGGAGGAGTTCGTAGACCGAGGCGCCGCCCATGACGAAGACCTCGTCGCTGTTGCCCTGAAGGGTTTTGAAGAGGGCATTGACACTATGCACAACTTCGGCACCGGGAGCCTCGAAGTCAGGGTTCTGCGTCAGGACGATGTTCCTGCGTCGGGGCAGCGGCCGCTTGGGGAGGCTCTCCCAGGTCTTGCGGCCCATCACCACGGTATGGCCGGTGGTGAGCTGTTTGAAACGCTTCAGGTCGCCGCCGAGATGCCACAGCAAGTCGTTGTCTTTGCCGATGGCGCGGTTTTGCGCCATGGCGACGATGATGCTCAAATTGGGTTTCGTGTTGGTGTCTATCATTGTTTGAATATTTTTGTCGCTCTGTGGAAGATGCCTGTGCACCAGGCCAATGCCAGGCCGTAGTTGCTCACGGGGAGCCCGGCTTCGAGGGCGGGCAGGAGGCGTGCGCGCACCTGCTGGCGGGTGATGACGCAGCCGCCGCACTGGATGACCAGTCGGTAGTCTGCGAGCGGTGGACGGTGGGCGGAGAGGGGGGTGTTGCCGGCTATGATGTCGCACTGGATGTCCTTGCCGGTGGCGCGTCGCAGGGCGGCAGGGAGCTTGACGCGGCCAATATCCTCGCAGGTGACGTTGTGGGTGCAGCTTTCGAGGAGGAGGACGCGGTCGCCGTCGCGCAGGGTGCCTATGGTCTGTGTGCCGCGCAGGTATTCGTCGAAGAGGCCTTTCTGGCGCGCCAGCACTACGCTGAAGCTCGTCAGCGGCACGGCGTCGGGCACTGTTTCTGCCACGCTCTTGAAGGCCTGGCTGTCGGTGACGACCAGACGCGGGAGTTCGCGCAGCGAGGCCAGCGTCCGTGCCAGCTCTTGCGGCTGGCAGAAGAGGGCCTGGGCGTGGAGGTCCATGAGGTCGCGCAGAACCTGCACCTGGGGCAGAATCATGCGGCCTTCGGGGGCGGAGGAGTCAATGGGGGTGACGAGCACAACGGTGTCGCCCGCCGCGACGATGTCGCCGAGCAGCGAGGTTGCGCGCCAGGCGGTTTCGGGGAGTTTGAGTCGTATGTGTGCGATGAGGGTGTCGCGCAAGGAGGGGTCCTTGACGGTCATCAGGAGGGCCTCGTCGTGCCGGGGTTGGGGGGAGAGGTCGGCCTTGGTCTGTATGGGCAGGAGGGGTGTGCCGTGCTGGTTGCACCAATGCTCGATGCGTTCTTCGGGTTCGCCCCACTGGGTGAAGAGGAGCAGGGCGAGGTCGACCTCGGCGAGGGCGGCGATGGTTTTCTCGACGCGCTGGCTGCCGAGGTCGCCCTGGTCGTCGATGCCGGCGGTGTCGACAAGGACAACGGGGCCTATACCGCCGATCTCCATGCTTTTGCGGACGGGGTCGGTGGTGGTGCCGGGAGTGTCGCTGACGATGGCTGTGGACTGACCTGTCAGGTAGTTGACGAGGGAACTTTTGCCGGCGTTGCGCCGGCCGAAGAGGCCTATGCGGGGTTTCAATTCGTTTCCTTTGCTCACGATGTCAGTGTTTTGTGGGGTGCTGCGCACCAGGGTTCGGACTGCAAAGTTACGAAAAAATATCGACACGCACACGAAGTTGTAAAAATGCCCCACGTTCACCTCGCCAAAACCCTGCCCGAACCCTACCATCTTCTACCGCGGAAGAGGGTGGAAAGAGGATGTCAGGAGGATGGTAGGAATTTGGGAAGAAGATGGTGGCTATTAACCACTGGTTTTCAGGCAATTGGGAATATTTTTAACATTTTGTATAAAATGCTGGTTTCCAGTATGTTGAAAATTTTGGAAAAAGGGCGCAGCTGTGTGCGGGGAGGAGTTGAAAGAGGAGAAAAAGGAAGAGGGCTGGCGTATGTCGGGAAAAAAGTGTATTTTTGCAGGAAAAAAGGGGAGGTTAAAATGAGGAAAGCGATAGCGATAATGATTTTTCTGACAGGGTGTTGCATTGGCGCGGCGCAGGAGAACCCGGTGCCGGTGCCGCCCAACTACGAGCGCATCGGACGGGAGACGCGGCGGTGGCTGGGGGAGTACCGCTACGGGAGGCTGGAGCGGCGTTTCGAGCGGTGCGACACGACGCTGACAATCGACGGTGTGCGGTGCCTGTACTACGGAGCCTGGCTGCGCCGTGGGGAGGGGGTGACAGCGGTGAGGGTGAGCGAGGGGAAGCGGCAGTACGACCTGGCGGCGAGGTTGCACGGGGCGGCGTCGCGCGAGGCGAACGCGGCGTGGTGGCGGCTGCAGATGCTGGTGGCGGCGGTGTGGAGCAGCGGCAACGGTTCGGCGGAGCATCCGTTCCACGTGACTTGCGAGGAGGACGTGGAGTTCATGGTGGGCGACGTGGGGTTGGTGGCTCCCCTGACGGGGGGTGCGAGGGAGGGATACTATGAGGACGCGCGGGGTGAGAGGATGTACTTCCGCCTGGCAGGGGTGACGACAGAAGGCGAAGGGGCGGCAGGGGGCGGCGAATAGGCGCGGCGTTCAGTTTTTTTTTGTACATGTCGCACTTTTTGCGTATTTTTGCATTTTCATTTCCGAAAAGGAGACTACTATGGAGAGTGTATACAGGATTTTCAAGAAGAGCGTCAGGGATGTGACGCGGTACTATATGCTGCTTGTCGAGGAGACGAGGAGCGAGCGTCTGGTGGGCAGCACGAACGAATGGGTGCTGGACAACTACTACATGGTCAGCGAGCAGGAGAAGGTGATGAGGGAGGAGCTGAGGGGAGTGGAGAGGGGGGAATGGAGGGTGGAGAAAGGACGAGTGGAGGTGCTGTGGAAGCTGGTGGAGGGCTATTTGAGGCGCAGCCACCACGCTGTGGACAAGGCACTGTTGTTCCGCTACCTGAGCCAGGTGCAGCAGAAGCAGAAAGACTACCTGCCCTACCCGGAGGTGACGGCGCTGCTGCCGCTGCTGAAGGCGGTGTTGATTGCAGAGCTGGCGCGCCTCTGCCGCGAGCTGGAGGAGCGGCAGGCGTTCCACTACAGCCCCACGGAGCGGGTACCGGCCGAGGACCTGGAGCGCGCCGCGCAGCAGAACCTGCTGATGATGAACATATTCAACTCGCTCAAGAAAATCACCAAGCTGCCGATGGCGGAGCTTATCGACGCCGTGAGTTTCTCGGAGCGCATGTTGAAGGGCGAGAAGGCGGGGATGTACGACCAGATGCAGGACAAGACGAAGGAGGACTACCGCGCCATGGTGGTGCGCACCTGCCGCAAGCGGGGATTGAAGGAATACGACTTTGTGAAGGCGATGGCGGAGAGCGAGGAGCATGTGGGCTGGCAGCTCTTCCCCGCCAAGCGGTGGAACGGCAGGGCGCAGCTCTACATCTGGATTGTGGTGCTGGCAACGATGGGGGGAGCCGCCGCCATTGCGTGGTTCACAACGAGTTGGCAGCCATGGATAAAGATTTTGATGGGGGTGCTGCTGGTGGTGCCCGTCAGCCAGGTGGCGATAGACTTCTTCAACTGGCTGCTTTCGAAGCTGCACCATCCGCGCGGCACTTTCAAGCTGAAATTCAAGGACGGCCTCATTCCGGACGAATACGCCACAATGGTCATCATGCCCACCATCCTCAAAAGCAAGGAGAGGGTGGAGGAACTCATGGGAGTGCTGGAGGTGTACTATCTGAGCAATATCAACCGCGGCGAGGGGAGAGTGGAGAGCGTGGGGTGGAGAGAGAACCACCCGAGTTCGCAGAAAGCGGGAAGCAGAAATCAGAACCTCTACTACACCCTTGTGGGCGACGCGGCGGCCAGCAAGGAGGCCGATGCGCCGTGGGACGAGGAGGTGGTGGAGGCGGGACTGGCCAAGGCGAAGGAGCTGAATGAGAAATACGGTGCGCCGATTTTCAACTTTGTCTACCGCCGGCGCACGTGGAGCGACGGTGAGCGGACCTGGCTGGGACACGAGCGCAAACGCGGCGCCATCCTGCACTTCAACGACCTTCTGCTTGGCCAGACCTCCGAGGAGGAGAAAGCGATGCGCTTCCGTACGGAGACCATCAGCCAGTGGCGGCAGAGCGTGGGCAAAGCCATACGCTTCGTCATCACACTCGACACCGACACAGAGCTGGTGCTCTACTCCGCTCAAAAACTCGTCGGCGCCATGGCGCACCCGCTGAACGTGGCGCAGCTGAGCGGCGACGGCAAGCGCGTGGACAAGGGCTATGGCATCATGCAGCCGAGGGTGAACGTGGACGTGGAAGTGACCAACAAAAGCCGCTACGCGCAGCTCATGGCGGGCCTCGGGGGGCTGGATGTCTACACCACCGCCAGTTTCGAACTCTATCAGGACATCTTCGACGAGGGTACTTTCTGCGGCAAGGGCATCTACGACCTGCGGGTGTTCCAGCACGTGCTGAAAGGGGCCTTCCCGCAGAACCTCATTCTCAGCCACGACCTGCTGGAGGGCTGCCACATTCGCTGCGGCCTCATCAACGACGTGGAGGTGTTCGACGACAACCCAAGCAACTACATCGACGATGCCAAGCGCCACCACCGCTGGACACGCGGCGACTGGCAGATTGTTTCCTGGCTCACGCCCCATGTGCACAACGAGAAGGGGGAACGCGTGAAGAACCAGGTGAACACCATCGGCCGATGGAAGATATTCGACAACCTGCGCCGCTCGCTGCTGAGCCTGAGTGTGATGCTGATGATCTTTGCGGGCTACGCCGTCGGCATCGTTGCGGGGACACAGCCCAGCGAAGCGTGGTTCCTGCTGGTGGCTCTCGTCGTCGTGGCCAGTCCCATCGTGTTCTTCATCATCGGACAGGTCGCCAAGCTGCCCAATTTCGGCAAACGATACAAATACTACATGACGCTGATGCGAGGTTTCCGCGTCATCGTCTACCGCTCGCTGGTGCAGTTCGCCCTGCTGCCCAAAGAGGCGTGGATGTACACCGACGCCGCTGTGCGGGCCTGCTGGCGCATGTGGTTCTCACACCGCGACCTGCTGGCCTGGATTACCAGCGACGAGGCCGCCAAGAGCACCAAGGGGACGCTTGGCGACTACTGCAAGAAGTTCTGGTTCAACTTCGTGGCCTCCGCCGCATTGGCGGCGGTGACCTGCTATATGCTGTGCAACGGTCGTTCGACCCTCTCGGCCGCCGACATAGCCGCCGCCGTGGCGGCAGGGATGGCCTGCGCGGTGTGGATGTCGGCGCCTTTCGTCATGTACCGTCTCGGCAAGAAATTCCCCGAGAACAAGCGGACCCTCAACGAGCAGGAGACGGGGGAGGTGCGCCAGCTGGCCAAGGACACATGGCATTTCTTCGACACCATGCTCACGGAGGAGACCCACTGGCTCGTCCCGGACAACTACCAGGAGAACCGCGAGAACAAGACGGACTACAAGACTTCGCCCACCAACATCGGCTACTCGCTGACGTCGGTGGTCAGCGCCGCCTGCCTGGGCTTCATCGGTCACGAGGAAGCCGTGCAGCGGCTGGAGCGCATCGTCGGCACCGTGGAACGCTTGGAGAAATGGAACGGCCACCTCTACAACTGGTACGATGTCCACACGCTGGCCAAACTGCCCAACTTCTTCGTCAGCACCGCCGACAGCGGCAATTTCGTGGCCTGTCTCTACGTGGTGAAGGGATACCTGGAAAACCTCGCTGTGGCCGACAGCCTGAAACACAGCCTGCTGGCCAAGGTACACAGGCTCATAGCCCAGACCGACTTCACGCGGCTCTACAACCCCGAACTCGACGTCTTCAGCATCGGCTACGACGACAGCGCACACAGCCTCCTCCCCTACCACTACAACAATTTCGCCTCCGAGGCACGACTGACCTCGTTCCTCACCATAGCCCAGGGCGACGCGCCCTACAAGCACTGGTTCTGCCTCGACAAGACGCTGGTGCAATATAAAGGATACAAGGGTGTGGCGTCGTGGTACGGCACGATGTTCGAATACTTCATGCCCCTCATCTTCCTGCCCACCTTCCGCCACACGCTGATGGACGAGACCTACAGTTTCGCCATCCGCGCCCAGCGGGCCTTCATCCAGAACCCCAAGGAACTGCCCTGGGGCATCAGCGAGACAGCCTACAATGAGCTCGACGACGCGCAGAACTACAAATACCACGCCTTCGGGGTGCCCTATCTCAAGTTCCAGAACACCACGCCGGACCGCATCGTCGTCTCGCCCTACAGCTCGCTGCTGGCCATCGGCATCGACGACCGCGCCGTCTACGACAACCTTCAGCTGCTGCGCCGCCTGGGCATGTACGACGGCGACATGGGATTTTTCGAGAGCTACGACGACGATGACCACGTCCCCGTCCGCGCCCACTATGCCCACCACCAGGGCATGATACTGGCCTCGCTGGCCAACTACCTGCGCGACAACTGCCTGCAGGTTTTCTTCATGCACGACCCCGCCATGCGCTCCATGTCGACACTGCTCAAGGAGAAGGCACAGGTGAAGCCCTATATCGACCTCAAGGTGACGCAATACAAGCGCTACCAATACAGCAAAGTGCAGACCGAGAGCGACGCGCGCGACTTCGACGGCATAGCCAATGTGCCGGAGGTCGGCGTGGTGAGCAAC
Source organism: Bacteroidales bacterium (assembly GCA_017480525.1). Classification (GTDB taxonomy): domain Bacteria; phylum Bacteroidota; class Bacteroidia; order Bacteroidales; family P3; genus Colimorpha. Next base: position 17,019 of record JAFVAM010000059.1, read on the forward strand.
GGCCAATACACCGTGCTGATGAACGACCGCGGCAGCGGTTTCTCGCGCTTCCGCAACACGATGCTCAACCGCTACCGCAAAATCTCGTCCGACCACTACGGCATCTTCCTCTACATTCGCGACCTGCAGAGCGACCACCTCTGGAGCGCCACCTACGCGCCGCTCGACGTGATGCCGGAGAGCTACCACGTCTCGTTCGCCAGCGACAAAATCAAATTTTCGCGCGAAGACGACGGCATCGTCACGCAGACCGAAGTCACGGTACTCAAGGACCGCAGCGCCGAGATACGCCGCTACACCTTCACCAACAACACCGCCCGCGCCATCGACCTGGAACTGACGACCTACGGCGAGGTGGTGCTTGCCGCGACCGCCGAGGACGAAAGCCACCGTGTCTTCAACGCCATGAAGGTGGCCTCGGAATACGACAACGCCCACGAGGCGCTGCTCTTCTCGCGTCCCGGCGCCCACGGCAGCCACCACTTCCTGCTCCACAAGTTGTGGACCGCCTGCGAGGAGAGCGAACTGGTGGAATACGAGACCTCGCGCCTGAACTTCCTCGGTCGCGGCGGCAGCCTGCGCCACGCCGACATCATCGATGCCCGACGCACCCTCTCCGGCACTGTGGGCACCACCCTCGACCCCATATTCTCCATGCGCCGCCGCCTCCACATCGAGGCTGGCAAGAGCGCCGAGGCTTTCGTACTCACAGGCTTCGCCAAAGCCCGGGAGCAACTGCTCCAGCTCTCGGAGCAGTACGCCTCCTCTCCCGACATCGAACACGCCTTCAAGACGGCCTCGGTGTTCAACAACATGCGCACAAGCCTCTCGCTCCTCAAAGGCAGCCAGATGCGCCTCTACAACAGCATAGCCAAATACATAGCCCAGACGGCCACCCTCGGCAACGGGCGCAACGCTCTTCTGGCCCAAAACACGCTGTCGCAGAGCGGACTGTGGCGCTTCGGCATCAGCGGCGACCTGGCCATCCTCCTCCTCGAAGTGGACAATCTGGACCGTTCGGGCTTCGCCAAGGAGATGCTGCGCGCCTTCGAATACTACAAGGTCCACGGCCTGCTGCTGGACCTCGTCGTCGTCAACGACGCCCCTGCCAGCGAGCGCGAGGCCCTGGCACACTTCATCTACGGCATGGCCAACACCGAGCACCTTTGGGCCACGCACAGCGATGCCGGCAAGGTCTACGTCATCGACGGAACCGACCTCAGCGACGCCGAGCGAACCCTGCTGCGCGTCGTGGCACGGCTCTCCTTCTCCACGGCCGAGGGCATCACCCTGGCACAGCAGCTACGCCGCCTCGAAGTGGCCAACCAGCACTACCAGGACAAGATTGAATACCCAGTCCTGCAGCCCAAGCGCGACATACGCGTGTGGAGCAACCTCAAGTTCTACAATCAATACGGCGGATTCGACGGAGGGGTGCGCGACCGCAGCGGAGCGAATCTGTCCCAAGACATTGGGACGAAAGAACGCGACCGCAGCGGAGCGAATCTGTCCCAAGACATTGGGACGAGCGACTATGTCGTCACCAACACCAACACGCCCATGCCGTGGGTCAACGTCATCGCCAACGAGCGGCACTTCGGCTGCGTGGTCAGTTCCACCATGGCGGGTTTCTCCTTTGCCCACAATGCCCAGCAGTTCAAGCTCACGGGCTGGAGCAACGACATCGTGCGCGACAACGCCAGCGAGATGCTCCTCGTCAACCGCCGCCAGTTCCTCCCCGCCACGGCACGCCACAGCCAGGGCTGGTCGGCCTTCGATGCCGGATACGACGACGGCCTCGCCGTCAAAGTGCGCGTCTTCGTGGCCGTCGACAAGATGGAGAAATACTACCAAATCAAGGTGGCCAACACCAGCGACGCACCGCAGGAGGTGATGCTCGACATGGTGTACAAACTCGTCCTCGGCATGAGCGAGGAACAGACGGCACGCTACCTCCATTCCGAATGGGACGAAGCCTCGAACAGCCTCCTCGTGCGCAACGTCTACCACCCCATCTACCACGACCAGACCGTCCGCATCAGCTGCACAGCCCCGCTCACCGACATCTCCCTCCACTATCCCAACCGCAAGCGCCTCGGCCTCTCGCTCGCCATCCCCGCCAAGGGCGAGCAGGAGGTGGCCTTCGTCATGAGCATCGAGACGCACACTGACGCACCGACGCATTCAAGCACCGACACACTCCGGGAAATCTACAGCGAGTTCGACCGCGTGGTGGCCTACTGGGACGAGAAGCTCAGCCACATCCAGGTCGAGACCCCCGACCCGGCCTTCAATCTCATGGTGAACCGCTGGTATCTCTACCAAGTCTATGCATCGCGCCTCTTCGCCCGCGCTGGATTCTACCAGGTGGGTGGCGCCACGGGCTTCCGCGACCAGCTGCAGGACATCATGTCGCTCCTCTACAGCGACCCCTCCTATGCCCGCCGCCAGATTCTCGACCACGCCGCACACCAGTTCCCCGAAGGCGATGTGCTCCATTGGTGGCACGAAAGCCTCCACCTCGGCGCCCGCACCACCTTCAGCGACGACTACCTGTGGCTCATCTTCGTCACCTATCAGTACGTCACCGTCACCGGCGACACCACCATCCTCCTCGAACCCGTGCCCTTCTGCCACGCCGAACAACTGGCTTCCGGCGAAGCCGAGCGCGGCATGAACTACGAGTGCGGCACCTCGGCCGACGCCACCCTCTACAACCACCTGCGGCGCGCCGCCGACCGCGCCATGCACCGCCTCGGCGCCCATGGACTGCCACTCATGGGCTGCGGCGACTGGAACGACGGCATGTCCGCCGTCGGTGTAGGAGGCAAGGGCGAGAGCGTCTGGGTGGCCTTCTTCCTGGCCGACCTCCTGCCCAAGATGGAACGCCTCACGCAGCTCACCCCCGGCGCCAACCTCGCCTATTGTGCCGAACTCTCGGCCTTCCGGGCGCGCATCGTCGACGCCCTCCAGCGCTCGGCATGGGACGGTGCCTGGTTCCTCCGCGCCTATTTCGACAACGGCGACCCCATGGGCAGCCGCAACAACATCGAGTGCCAAATCGACCTCATCTGCCAGGCCTGGGCCATCCTCACCGATGTGGCCACCCCCGAGCAGAAAGCCTCCATCCTCCGCGAGACCGACCGCCGTCTCGTGAACCGCGAGCACGAAATCATCCAGCTTCTCAACCCCGCCTTCAAGGACTCGCAGCCCTCGCCGGGCTACATCGCCAACTATCCCGTCGGCGTCCGCGAAAACGGCGGCCAGTACACCCACGGCGCCATGTGGTACATCATGGCCAAACTCCACGAGAGCGGCAACCCTCTCCCAGCCCAAAACCCGACACTCAACACTCAAACCCTGCAGGACGAGGCCTACTACCTCTACTCCATCATCAACCCCATCCACCGCACCGCCTCGCTGGCCGACGTGCTGAAATACAAGGTGGAGCCCTACTGCATGGCCGCCGACATCTACAGCAACCCGCAGCATCCCGGCCGCGGCGGATGGACCTGGTACACAGGCTCCGCCTCGTGGGCCTACAAAACGGGCATTGAGAACATCCTCGGCCTGCATAAGCAGGGCGACACCCTCGTCGTCGAACCCCGCGTGCCGTCCGACTGGCCCGCGTTCACCCTCGCCTACCGCTACGGCAGCAGCACCTACGTGATACGCTACACCCGCCCCGCCGACGGCGGCGCACTCCGCCCCATGGATCCCGTCACCCTCGTCGACGACGGACAGACCCACACCATCGACCTGTCATAACCCTCCCCAACCCCTACCTACACCCTACCATCTTCTTCCCCGGAAGGCGTTGGCAGGAGGGGGGCAGGAGGAAGGTAGGAAGATGGGAAGAGGATGGTGGCTTTTAAACATTGAGAACCAGGCAGTTGCAGTCGATTTTAACATTTGCCGCAACCGCCTGGTTTTCAATGAAGTAACAAATTCGGATTTGAGCCGTTTTCAGACGATTTCGTCCAGGGCGCCGGTCTCGCTGTCGATGATGAATCCGCGCACGGTGATGTCGCGCGGCATGAGGGGATGGGTGCGGATGGTTTCCACGGTGCGGCGGACGCTCTCGGGGGTGTCGCGGAAGCCTTCGAGCCAATGGTCGAGGTCGATGCCGCACTTGCGGATGGTCTGGAGGGTGTCGTCGGTGACACCGCGGCGGAGCATCTCGTCGTGGAAATGGCTGTAGCTCATGTGGCAGGCGCCGCAGTGCGAGTGCGCCACCACCATGATTTCCTCGACGCCGAGCTCGTAGACGGCCACAATGAGGCTGCGCATGGCGGAATCGAAAGCCGAAATGACGAGACCGCCGGCGTTCTTGACAATCTTGGCGTCGCCATTTTTCAGGCCAAGGGCGGCGGGCAGCAGTTCGGTGAGCCGCGTGTCCATGCACGACAGCACGGCCAGTTTCTTGTCGGGATACTTGTCCGTCAGGTACTTCTCGTAGCCCTTTTCGTCCACAAAACGTTTGTTGTGTAGCAGTATTTCGTCAATCATGGTTCTTTTTAGTTTAAAGTCAAAGGTTTGAAGCGGGGGCTTGCCGGGAGGCAAGTCCCCGCACGGACAATGATATATTTTTCGATTCTCAATTTTCAATTTTCCAGGCCGCCAGCACCTCGCCGATGTAGACGGTGTGGACGCCGGCCTCGAAGCCGTCGTACAACTGGCGCGGGGTGTCGCTGCGGAAGTCGGCCTCGGTCTGGTGCCAGGCAGTCATGGTCTCGCACTCGATGACCGTTCGCGCACCTTCATAGTAGGGGGTTCCGTGTTCGGTGTAGAGTACTTTGAGGCCGAGGGCGGCAGCCTTGTCACGGTCGCGGCCACTGTTGCGGCCCAGGTATTTCCAGACCTCCGGGTCGTCGAACTCCATGATGGTGAAGCGCGGGTGGCGCTCCATGAACTCGTAGGTGTAGCGCGCCGGGGCCACGTAGACGGTCACAGCGGGGCGATCGTGGCCGAGGTAGTTGCCGATGGCGCCCCAACCGATGGTCATGGCGTTCTGCTCGGTGGTGTCGCCGCAGCAGAGGATGAGGTTCTTGGTGAAGAATGAGAAGCCGTTGTCGGCAAAGTCCTTCTGCACGTCGAAGGCCTGCAATTCTTTGTTGTTGTCCATCGCTGTTGTTTGTTGTTGTTCTTTTTCGCCGCCCGTGCAGCCCAGCATGAGCAGGGAGAGGGCCAGGATTGTGTGGATGTGTTTCATTATGGGTTTGTGTTTAAGTTTTTTTTTGCGGATTGCGGGTCGTGGGGTTGTTTTTTCTTTCATTCTTCATTCCAGCACCGTGTTCATCATGTGGCGGTAGTGGCCGGCCTTCTCCTTGAGGGGCATGGGGAAGGCGCGCGAGGAGGAGGGCATACGCCACAGGCGCATCTCCCTGTCGCCGAGAACGAACCGGTTGTATTCACCCATGGGCGGCGTGGGTACGCCGTAGTCCTCGGTGAGCGCCGAGAAACTTTTCTGTCCGGTGCAGACGATGTCGTGGCAGAAGGGTATCCGCGCCAGCAGGGCGGGGATGTCGGTGCGTTCCACGATTTGCAGGTCCTTGTCGGAGGCGTTGCCGGTGAGCCGTCGCACTGTCGTGGCGGTGTCGAAGATGGCGATGCCTTTCTCGCGCAGCAGCGCCTCGATGTCGGCTTGGCGGAAGGTCTTGTGTTCCGCATCCACCAGCCGCTGGCTGTCGCCAAAGAACACCTCGCCGAATATTTCCCACATCATATTGGTGCGGTTGGGGTAGAAGAAGTCCATGCACCAGCGCCGCCGCGGTGGAGGGAAACTCCACAGCATCAACAGGCGCGCGTTGGGTGGCAGGAAGGGTTCCAGAGGATGGCGTTCGACGGGTATCATTTGGAACATACGACAATATAGGGTTGGGGTTGCCCGGGGTTGGGAGCCATGGTGCAGGACCTGGCAGCCAGAGCGGTCTCATCCTCACATGGTCCGCCGCAGCACTTCATCACCCTCGGCGTCGCCTTTGGCAAAACGTATCCCGGATTCATCATATCGGTATCGCATAAAAAAAACGACTTGCAAAAATACACCAAATTTCCCACTCCACAAAATATTTTTTTTGCATCCGCCAAAAAGAACACTCGAAGGTGAGGGTTTCCACGCCGCCGCCATGCTTGGAAGTCGCCGGAGCGGGTGCCGTCGGCCCCCGGGCGGCCGCTGCTCTATGCCGACACGGTTCTTCATGATGATGCACTTGAACCATTTTTTTGCCGATATCCAAAAAAAAGTGTATATTTGCACTCGATAAACATCATACATTAACAAACAATAAATACAATGTAACTATGACAAAATCAGAACAATTCATGGAAATGGAAGCCCGATACGGCGCCCATAACTATCATCCACTGCCCGTTGTGCTCGCCAAAGGCGAAGGCGCTTTTGTATGGGATTGCGAAGGGAAGAAGTACTTCGACTTCCTTTCGGCCTACAGTGCCGTCAACCAGGGCCACTGCCATCCCAAGATTGTCAAGGCGATGTGCGACCAGGCCCACGAGCTGACGCTCAGCAGCCGTGCTTTCTACAACAACTGCCTGGGCGAGTGGGAGAAATATGTCACCGAATATTTCGGATATGACAAGGTGCTGCCCATGAACACCGGTGCCGAGGCCGATGAGACGGGTCTGAAGCTGGCCCGCCGCTGGGGAGTGGTGAAGAAAGGGATTCCCAACGACAAGGTGAAGATTGTCTGCTGCGAGGGAAACTTCCACGGCCGCACCATCACCATCATCACCATGAGCAACGACCCCGAGAGCTATGCCAACTACGGACCCATGACCCCCGGTTTCCTCCGCATCCCCTACAACGATGCCGACGCACTGGAGAAATGCCTGTCCGAACACGGCAGCGAGGTGGCGGGATTCCTGCTCGAGCCCATCCAGGGCGAAGCCGGTGTCTATGTTCCCGACGACGGCTACCTCAAGAAATGCTATGACATCTGCAAGAAATACAACGTCCTCTTCATGGCCGACGAGGTGCAGAGCGGCATCGCCCGTACGGGTCGCATGCTGGCTTGCGACCACGAGGGTGTGCGTCCCGACATCCTCATCCTCGGCAAAGCACTCGGTGGCGGCGTGATGCCCGTAAGCGCCGTGCTGGCCGACGACGACATCATGCTCAACATCAAGCCCGGCGAACACGGATCCACCTTCGGCGGCAACCCCATCGCTGCCAAGGTCTCCATCGCCGCCCTCCAGGTGATCAAGGACGAGCACCTCATGGAGAACGCCGAACGCCTCGGCAAGATTTTCCGCGAGGAGATGAGCAACTTCAAGAGTCCCATGATCGAGAAGGTGCGCGGCAAGGGCCTGCTCAACGCCATCATCATCAAACCCCACAACGGCAAGGAGGCTTGGGACGTGTGCCTGAAGATGCGCGACCTCGGTGTGCTGGCAAAACCCACACACCAGCACATCATCCGCTTCGCCACTCCGCTGGTCATCACCGAAGAGCAGCTTCGCGAGGCCATGGAACTCATCAAAGAGGCCATCAAGTCGTTTGAATAAGCCATCGCAAACCACCACAAAGCCCCAGGGATACCGTTTTCCTGGGGCTTGATTTTTTGCATCAACGGACAGCGGAGTGTTTCCTATCGGTTGAAGGTGTAGGTCTGTCGCGTACGGTTGCCACACACGTCGGTCAGCTCGACGCGCAGCTCGTTTTTCCCGGCCTTGAACTTCCCTGCTGCATGGATGGCCAGCGTTGCCGTCTTTCCGTCGTGTTCGGCCAAAATCCAGCTGCCGTTGAGATAGCAGTGGTAGGACTCCACGCCGCTGAGGTCGTCGCTGATTTTCAGTTTAATGACGTTGCCTTTCAGGGGTCCGCCATCGCGGAAGTTCACGAGTGCAACACGTGGCGGTACGGTGTCCGTGGTGACGGCAAAGCGTCCCCAATCGCGTACCTTGGCAGTATACCATTCACCTTCACGGGTCGTCTTGTAGGCATACTGTTTTGCGCCGTCGAGGCGCACAATGACAGCCTTGTCGATATTGGCCGCCGTGCGGATGGAGAGTGTGTACCACTCGTTGGGTGGCAGGGGGCTGTCGAGTAGTTCCACAGAGCGGATAGCAGAGCGGAACCCATCACCGGCTTCGGCATCGAACCGCATGTAGCCGTGATCGTAGAGCGTCTGCGGAGGCATCACGATGCGCACATTTTCCCCATTGATTTTCAACGGTCTGCCATATTCGACGCGATGAACGCCCATGCCGTCGGGCAGAGCATGGCGCGTCGATGCCGAGGAGGTGGCGGCACGCGCCGTGACACGAAACGATTTCTCGGCGTGGTTAGACTTGATATCGAACACCTTGACGGTGACGGTGTGCGTAGATCCCTCGTCGAAACGCAGCCAACCATCGCCCTGGCAGAAGGCTATCCACTCCCCCCTTGCCCCCGGCAATATGCGTGTGAGGATATAGGGTTCGCGCGTTCGCGCGAAATGGGGATAGTCCACCAATGCGTTGGAAAGACGGCTGCTGTCAAGCGGGAAGGCCTCGGTGGTATACTTGAAAAAAAGGGTGCCGTCGACGTACACCTCCATGCGATCCACGCCATTGCGCAGCGTCGACCCCTCGGCAGCATCGGTGGCGTAGACCCCGATGTGGAACGGTCCTGCCACGGAGACCGCCTCTTGCCTGCCTATCGCAACAGGCTCTCCCTGTTGAGGATAAATCCGGATGCCTCGAATGACGGGGGGGATGTTGTCCACATACGGCAAGCCAAAACGCAGGGGATTGATGGTGCGGTCGCCACGTCGCAGCTCGAAGTGCAGGTGGGGGCCGCCGCTACCGCCGGTGTTGCCACTGCGCGCGATGAGTTGCCCCTTCTTCACAGGCAGCACACCCTCCGGAATGTCGCGCACAAGGCTGTAGCTATGGTCCTTATACTGCTCGCGTTCCACATAGCGGCCAATCTCGCCGGCGTATGCACTGAGGTGCATGTATACCGACGTATATCCGTTGGGATGCCTGACATAGAGCATCTTGCCACCGCCCCATGGCGAGATGCGCACACCGCACACATAGCCGTCGGCAGCGGCATAGACCGCCTTGCCTTCCTCACCGCCGGTGCGCATGTCGATGCCGGCATGGAAATGGCCCGTGCGAACCTCGGCAAAGGTGGCGCTGAGGGCTATGTCGTGGTCCATAGGGTTTCGGAAATAGCCTTGCGTCAACGATTGAGCTTGCAGTGCCGTGCAAACCAATAGGTTGAGTAGAACAAATATAGTCGATTGTTTCATTTTCTACAAGCTCCGCCCCCAACGGGCAAAGTCGGTGTCCATAGGCACATAGTGGATAGCGGAACGGTTCTTGATGAACCATTTGGCAGGGACACCCGACACCAGCTGGCGATGTTCCGTGATGAGCGCCAGCATGCGCTTCTGGTGAGCCACAAAACGCTCGCGATCCACAGCTATGCTCTCTGCCATAGGCACGTATTCCATTGGATCGAAATCGGGGTTGCAGTCCAAAATCCAGTCGATAAACTCCTCGTTGGCCATCGAATTGTCGAGCAGGCCGGGATAGATGACATTGAACGAACGGCGGAACTCCTCCTTGATGCCGGCGCGTTGCTTGATGTTTATCCAGATGCGGTCGTATGTACCCTCCAAAATCTTGCGGTGCGCCTCGCCCTCGTCACGAAGTTCCCGCTCTTTGCGGTTGTAGACCGACGACATCACCATGGCCACTATTCCCACCGGAAGCATGAACAGCGTAAGGAGAACAATGAGAACTATAATGTAACCAATCATAATGTTATATCGTCGACTATATGGTTTTTTGAAACTGCAAAGATACAGATAAAAAATGAAATGATACAACAAAAAAAAACACCGATGCCATAATCTGGCACCACTAAATATTATAGAAAACATAGAACCAATAGTTTACACAGAAAATATTTTTTTACATATCATGACACGCCCCCTCCACCCTGCCCCACCCTAACGGTTTCCCGTTCACATCTTCTGAAAAAAAAATCTGTCGGACAAATGGTGACGACTTCTGCACAGAGAAATCCGCTTCGTGCGCTTTACAAAACTTTTTGGCGACGGATGGCATTTTTTTCGTAACTTTGCAAAAATTTTCCAAAAAGAAAACACCCATGAAGAGAACATGTAAACTTCTGATAACATGTACGGTGACACTGATTTCTCTGCACTGCACATCAGCTGCGCAGTATGATTTCTGCCAGCACTCGCCCACAGGCCAGATGCTTTACTATCAAATACTTCCGTCGCATGCATCGGCATCTGGCGCAACCACCGCCTACGTAAGGGTGTCCCATCCCGAAAAGGAATGGCCGTACTATGCTGACAACAAGCCTGTTGGAGAGTTGGCAATTCCCCATACGGTAGAGAACGAGGGAATCTCCTATGAGGTGGTGGAAGTGGGAGAGAATGCCTTCTACCGCTGCGATGGGCTGACAGGTGTGCGTATGTCCATCCAGACAATCGGCACCCAGGCTTTCTGCGGATGCACCGCACTGAAAAACATGGATTTGAAATTTGGACTGGAAACAGTCGGAGAGGGTGCTTTCGCCTACTGTTCCTCGCTGACAACACTGATTCTGCCGGAAAGCGTGAAACACATCGGGATCTCGGCCTTCGCCATGTGCGAGGGTCTGCAATCGGTGCACATGACCCTCGGAGCGGAACGCCTATGCGACGAACTGACCTTCCTCGGAAGCCCCTTGATGCAGGATCGCAAAAACCGAAAAAAACTTCCGTCCGAGCAGCCGGATTGGGTCTATTGGAGCTTCTGAAAGCTTTGTCAGATTAAAATTATCTCCCTGATAACATGACTATTGCATTTTTTTTTGATTAAAAGCAGCGCTAATTGAAAAAATATTTGTAATATTGCAATTTGATTATAGGCCTACAATATGTTGAAAAAACGCATTAAAAGTGGATTGAAAAGTGCTCTTCTTGGTGTCCTGCTGGCGTTGAGCGCCACTGCCGGGGCGCAGGATGTGGGCTTCTCACAATTCTATGCCAATCCGCTCTATCTGAACCCAGCCTTTGCAGGCTCAGCCGTGGCGCCGCGCGTCTCGCTGACCTACCGTGCACAATGGCCCGGACTGGTCAGTGCCTTCACCACGGTCTCCGCCTCCTACGACCAGTACTTCCCTGACCTCCACGGCGGCGTGGGCTTTCTCCTCATGACAGACCGCGTCGGCGACCACGGAGCCCTCTCTACCAACATGTTGGGTGCCATGTACTCTTTCCGTTTCCAGGTCGGTCGCGACATCTATGTCAGCGCTGCCCTGCAGGCAACCATCATGAACACCAACCTGCGCTGGGACGACTATCTGCGCTTCCCCGACCAAATCGACCGTGAAATGGGATTTTCCTACGCCACGGGAGCCACACCCCCCGACAAGCTGAGCCAGTGGACCCCCGACTTCAACGCCGGTGTGCTGGTGAGCGGTTCAAAATGGTATGCCGGTCTCGCAGCCTCGCATCTCACCCAGCCTAACGTGGCTTTCTATTCAGAAGACCCTGTCCCCATGAAGATTACGGTACACGGAGGAGGTCTCATCAACGTGGCCGAAGAAGGGCGTCGTCAGTCGTCGCTCGGCCTCGGCACCCCCATCATTTCACCCAACCTCGTCTATCAATATCAAGGCGGTTTCCACTACTTCAACTATGGCCTCTACCTCGACTGGATGCCATTCCTCGTGGGCGTGTGGTTCCGCCACGGCGTGGAAAACACCGACGCCTTCATCTTCCAGGTGGGTGTGCAGCAGGACCACTTCAAGGTGGGCTACAGCTACGACGTGACCGTCAGCAAGATTGGTAACAGTACCGCCGGAGCGCACGAGCTGACGGCGGGATTCTTGCTGCCCGTGCCGGAGCAGAAGAAGAAAGTCAAAGCCATCCGCTGCCCCTCTTTCTGACGCAGGGATGAAACAAAAATAAAGGAAATACGTTAATAAAGAAAATACAAAAAATATAAACATGAAGATATTCAGAATTTCAAGCCTGATGTTGGCGACCGTGCTGTTCCTGGCCTCTTGCGGCAACAAAGCCGGCAAGTCGGAGGCCACGGGCTGGAACTACAACGACCCCAAGTGGGGCGGCTACGATGTCTCGGACCGCACCAACATGACGCCGGCCCCCGGCCTGGTGTTCATCGAAGGTGGCTCCTTTGTCATGGGCCATGTGACGGAAGACACGCGCTACGCGTGGGACAATGTGGCCCACACCGTGACGGTTTCCTCATTCTACATGGACGAGACCGAGGTGAGCAACAAGATGTATGGCGAGTTCGTCTATTGGATGCGTCGCGCCTATGGCGAGGAATATCCTGAAAAAGTCGCCTTCATCATGCCCGACACCGCTGCCTGGCGAGACAAATTGGCCTGGCGCGAGAGCTTCGTGGACTACTATTTCCAGAGTCCCAGCTATCACGACTACCCCGTGGTGGGTGTGTCGTGGGAGCAGGCGCAAGCCTACTGCGTGTGGCGTACCGACCGCGTCAACGAGAAACTCCTTGTTGACATGGGCATCATCGAACTCGACCAAGAAAATCTGGGTACCGGTGCCTTCCAGACCGATGTCTATCTGGCCGGCAAATATGAGGGTGAAGTGCGCCACGGCCTGACCGACCTCGACCCCGCCGCCGGTGGCGAGGAGCGTCAGGTGCGCAAGGCCGACGGCATCCTCTATCCCTACTACCGCCTGCCGACAGAGGCCGAATGGGAATTCGCCGCCTTGGGCATGATTGGATCCACCTACGACGAGCGCGTCACCGAGCACAAGACCTACCCCTGGGCCGGTCAGAGCCTGCGCTCCGCCAACAAGAAATACTACGGACAGTTTCTGGCCAACTTCAAACGCACCCGTGGTGACGCCATGGGCGTAGCCGGCAACCTCAACGACGGTTGGGACTACACCTGCCCTGTCAAATGGTACTTCCCCAACGACTACGGCCTCTACAACATGGCCGGCAACGTCAGCGAATGGTGCTTGGATGTCTATCGTAAGACCGTGGCGCCCGTTGGTTCCGATGACCTCGACCCCTACCGCGGCAACGTCTACATGACCCCCGAACTCGACGAGGACGGCGAGGTGTTCATCGGCGACGACGGCCTCATGAAATACAAACAGGTGGAATACGAAGGCAACCGCCGCAACTATCGCCAGGCCGACAACATCAACTATCTCGACGGTGACCGCGCCTCGGGCATCTCGCGCTGGAGAGACGACGAAAACGCCTCCAACGATGAAGACGAAGAGGGCGAAGCCACCTTCAGCGAGGATGACGAAGAGAGCGTCGAAGAGGACAACAACCTCTCCCCCGACGAGATGTGGACCAACGAGATGTACCGCCGCAAAGCCGACAAGGACAAACCCACTGTCAGCATGGTGAACAACAAGGTCCGCGTGGTGAAAGGCGGCAGCTGGAAAGACCGCGCCTACTACCTGCAGGCAGCCACTCGCCGCTACTACGACCAGGACAAGTCCACCTCCTGGATTGGATTCCGCTGCGCCATGGACCGTCTTGGATCACGTGTACAATAAATGTTTTTTCAAAAAAATCATGGTAGAGGTGCGGCATGCTGTGCCTCTACCTGTTTTTTTCTCTCCGATGGCAAAACTTTCCAAACGACTGATTCTGACGTTTCTGGCACTCTGGAGCTTGACGGCCACCTGTGGGGCGCAGAAACTGATTGAATACACCTCGGGCATGGGTTCGCGCAACCCCGACAACAGCGACATCTGGATTCTCTACCGTGGCGTCACGGCGCGTCACGAAGGCATGACGCTGAAAGCCGATTCCGCCCACTACAACACCCACGAGAACCGTTTCACCGCCTTCGGCGGCGTCACCATCACCATCTCTGACACCACCTTTATCCTCGGCGACCACCTCTTCTACGACGGCAACACCCGTGTGGCCGACATCTGGGACGACACCGTCGTGCTTGTCGACGGTTCCACGCGCCTGCTGGCCAACCACATCACCTACGAACGCAACCGTGCCACCGCCTACTACACCCTCTGGGGCCACGCCACCAGCGCCGACCGCACCCTTGACAGCCGCCAAGGCGAATACAACTCCGACCTCAAGGAGTTCTACATCTATGGCAACGTCATCCTTGCCGACTCATCCATGCGCCTCCTCACCGACACACTCATCTACAACACCACCACCGAGGTGGCCCATTTTGAAAGTCCCACCCACATCTATACCGACTCCACCCACATCTACAGCGAGCTGGGCGACTACAACACCGCCACGCGTTTCGCCGCATCGTTCCGCCGCTCCTCTGTCGACAACCAGGGACGCACCATCGACAGCGACACCCTCTTCTACGACGAGGGCAAAAGCTACGGCAAAGCCCGCGGCAACGTGAAAATCTTCGACCCCGAAAACGACATCACCTGCACAGGCCTCTACGGCGAGTCCAACCGACAGAGCAACTTCTCCTTCGTCACCAAGCAGGCATTGGTGACCTTCGTCGACAAAGGCGACACCCTCTTCCTCCATGCCGACACCGTCTATGTCGTCACCGACGACAGCAACCACCTCCAATCGGTCCGCGCCAGCCACAAAGTCAAGGTCTACCGCCGCGATGCCCAGGCCATGTGCGATTCCGCCTACTACAGCGCGCCCGACTCCACGCTGCGCCTCTTCCAAAACCCCGTGCTCTGGTACGACCACTACCAATGCACCGCCGACACCATCGAACTCCTTCACGACACCTCCGGAGTGCGCCACGCCTGGCTGCGCTCCTCGTGCTTCGCCCTCCAGCAGGTCGACCGCGAGAAGTTCAACCAGCTCAAAGGCCGCCAAGGCGAGGTCTTCTTCGCCGACGGCGAACCCCTCTATGCAGACATCAAGGGCAACGCCGAGATGGTCTACTACATCACCGAGGACGACAGCACCGGCACACGCCTCGTGGGTGCCAACGTCGGCATGGGTTCCGACATTCGCATCTACTTCGACACCACCCGCGCACCCTCCCGCGTGGTGACCTACGACAAACCCGACCTCAAGACCTACCCCGTCATGCAGCTGCCCGCCGAATGGCACCGCCTCAAAGACTTCCGCTGGCTGGCAACGCGTCGTCCGCGCAAACCGCAGGACGTCTTTGTATGGTGACAAAATGTCAGTCCGACTGACACTGGCAGTCTTTTTGATATATCCATGTCAGTAATAACAATCAACAACCGCTATGAGCAACAAAGAAAAACATACCGAAAAAGAGAAAGAGACCAAAGAGGAAAAGATTGAACAACAAGAACCTCTGCAGCAATCCGAGGCCGATGCCCCCCAGGAATCACCCGAAACCCCGGAAGCTGACAAGGTTCAGGAAATGGGTACCAAACTGGCAGACCTCAACGACAAATACCTCCGGCTCTACTCCGAATACGAGAACTATCGCAAACGCACCAACCAGGAAAAAGCCGACCTCCTCATCAACGGCAGCCGCGACATGATGAAAGCCATCCTGCCCGTCATCGACGACTTCGAGCGCGCCCTGGCAGCCACCAGCGACGAGGGTGTTACGCTCATCTACAACAAGATGCTCAAGATTCTCGAACAGAAAGGCCTCAAAGCCATGGAGGTGAAAGGCGAAAAATTCGACGAGAACCTCCACGAAGCCATCACCCGCATCCCCGCCGCCGAAGAGAGCCAGAAAGGCCTCGTGGTCGACGTAGTGGAGAAAGGCTACTATCTGAACGACAAAGTATTGCGCTACGCCAAAGTAGTTGTAGCATTCTAAAGAAAGGGGAAAAAGCGCTATGGCAAAGAGAGACTACTATGAAGTGTTGGGTGTGGACAAAAACGCCACCCCCGAAGAGTTGAAGAAAGCCTACCGCAAACTGGCTCTTCAGTACCACCCCGACCGCAACCCTGGCGACAAAGAGGCCGAAGAGAAATTCAAGGAGGCTGCCGAAGCCTACGATGTCCTCAGCAATCCCGAGAAGAAAGCCCGCTACGACCAGTTAGGCATGGCCGGCATGGACGGCGCCTACGGACAAGGAGGCATGAACATGAACGACATCTTCTCCCAGTTCGGCGACCTCTTCGGCGACCTCTTCGGCGGCGGTGGCTTCCGCACCGGATTCTCCGGCTTCAACGGCGGCGGCCGCGGAGCCCGCCGTGTACTCCGCGGCACCAACCTCCGCATCAAGGTCAAACTCACACTCGAAGAGATAGACCACGGATGCGAGAAGAAAATCAAGGTGAGCAAATACGTACCCTGCAGGACCTGCAACGGCACGGGCTCCAAGGATGGAAAGACCGAGACCTGCCCCCACTGCCACGGCGCAGGCGTCGTCACCGAGACCAAGCGCACCATCCTCGGCATGATGCAGACACAAAGCGCCTGCCCCCACTGCGGCGGCGAAGGCACCGTGGTCAAGGACAAATGCCACGACTGCCATGGCGACGGCATCGTCAAAAGCGACGAAATCATCACCATCAACATCCCCGCCGGAGTGCAGGACGGCATGCAGCTGGCCATGCAGGGACAAGGCAACGCCGCGCCGCGCGGCGGCATCGCAGGCGACCTCATCGTCCTCGTCGAGGAACTTCCCCACGACACCTTCGAGCGTCAGGATGCCAACCTCTACTACAACGCCTTCATCACCTTCTCCGAGGCCGCCCTCGGTGCCTCCGTCGAAATCCCCACCCTCAACGGCAAGGTGAAAATCAAAATCGACCCCGGCACCCCCTCGGGCCGCGTGGTGCGCCTACGTGGCAAAGGCCTCCCTGTCGTCAACGGCTACGGCCGCGGCGACCTCCTCGTCTGCCTCAACGTATGGGTTCCCAAGGACCTCACCCGCGAAGAAAAACGCACCCTCGAAGACCTCCAGAAGCACGCCAACTTCCAGCCCAACCCCACCAAGCAGGAACGAGGCTTCTTCGACAAGATGAAAGAAATGTTCAACTGAACATTCCGCGATGACTGAAGCGTTCCTGCACTACATCTGGCAGCACCAGATGGTGGCCCGCAACCTGTCCACCACCGAGGGGCTGCCTCTCGTTGTCCGCCGCGCGGGCGACCTCAACCGCGACGCAGGTCCCGATTTCTTCAACGCACACATAGCCATCGACGGTGTCGAGTGGGTGGGCAACATCGAGGTACACCTGCGTTCTTCCGACTGGAACGCCCACCGCCACACCTCCGACCCAGTCTACAACAACGTCATCCTCCATGTCGTCTACGAACACGACGGCGACATACGCCTGCAGAACGGCACCGTGCCGCCCACCCTCGAGCTGCGCCGTTTCGTCCATCCCGCCCTCGTGGCCAACTACGACGCCCTCATGCAGCCCCCCGCCGACGACACCGTACCCTGCGCGGCACGTCTGCCACAGGTACCCTCCTTCGTCGTCAGCTCCGCCCTCGAGCGTCTCGCCGTCGAGCGCATCGAGGAGAAAGCCCTTCTCGTCCGCCGGCTCCTCGACGAGAGCCGCGGCAGCTGGGAGCAGACATGCTACTGGCTCATGGCCCGCTACTTCGGCGGCAAGGTCAACGCCCTGCCCTTCGAACTCCTCGCCAAAGCCACCGACCAACGCCTCCTGGCCCGATGGAAAGACAACCCCCGGCGCATCGAAGCCCTCCTCATGGGGCAGGCAGGCCTCCTCGAAGGCTACTTCGAGGACGACTACCCCCGCCTCCTGCAGGCCGACTACGAAGCCCTGCAGGCCGGCGCAGGCCTCAAACCCATCTCCGGCGACCTCTGGCGCCACTTCCGCCTCCGCCCCTCGGCCTTCCCCACCATACGCATCAGCCAGTTCGCTCACCTCGTAGCCTCCTCCTCCAACCTCTTCTCCACACTCCTCGACATCACCGACGCCTCGCGCCTCGTGGCCCTCTTCGACTGCCAGGCCGCCCCCTACTGGGACAACCACTACCACTTCGACCAGCCCTCTGCCAAAGCCGCCCCCAAGCGCCTCGGCACCATGCAGGCACAGCTCCTGGCCATCAACGCCTGGGTGCCGCTGCTCTTCGTCTACGGCGAGCTGCGCGGCCAGCAGGCCTGCAAGGAGCAGGCCCTCGCCCTCCTCCAGCAGCTCCCGCCGGAGGACAACGCCGTCCTCCGCCGCTTCCGCGCCGCCGGCCTCCGTGCCGACAACGCGGCGCAGAGCCAGGCACTCCTCCAGCTCTATGGCCGCTACTGTTCCGGCCGCCGCTGCCTCGCCTGCCGCCTCGGCCACTCCATTATCAAGCAAATACCCAAAGAAACGATATGAAAGCCTCCGAAATAGCCTCCGTCGTCCGCGCCACCGACGCCCTCGTCGCCCGTCCCGACGACGACATCCTCCACCTCCTCACCGACAGCCGCACCCTCGCCGAGGCCCACGGCACCCTCTTCTTCGCCATCCCCACCAAGCGCAACTCCGGCTGCCGCTATATCGACAGCCTCTACCGGGCCGGAGTGCGCAACTTCGTGGTGCCTGCCGACTGCGACACCGTCCCCGCCGATGCCAACGTCTGGCATGTCGGCGATGTCCTCGACGCCCTCCAGCGCCTCGCCGCGCACCACCGCCGCCAGTTCGCCATCCCCGTCGTCGGCATCACGGGTTCCAACGGCAAGACCATCGTCAAGGACTGGCTCGTCCAGCTCCTCAGCCCCGACCGCCGCCTCGCGGCCAGCCCCAAGAGCTACAACTCGCAGATTGGCGTCCCCCTCTCGGTGTGGCAGATGGACGAGAGCCACGAGCTGGCACTCTTCGAGGCAGGCATCTCCGAAACCGGCGAGATGGCGCGCCTCCAGCGCATCATCCAGCCCACCATAGGCATCTTCACCAACATAGGCCAAGCCCACGACGAAAACTTCCTCACCCGCCAGCAGAAAGTGGCCGAGAAACTGCAGCTCTTCACCCACTGCGACGTACTCATCTACTCCACCGACCACAAGGACATCCATTCCGTCCTCTCCGACATCGAGGCCTTCCGCCATATCAACCGCTTCACATGGGGTTCCGCGCCCGAGAACGAACTGCAGCTCCTCGCCGTCAGCGTCGGCGACCGCTCCTCCACCCTCTCCCTCCGCTTCCACGACCGCCCCTTCTCCGTCGACATCCCCTTCGTCGACCGTGCCTCGCAGGAGAACGTCATGCACTGCATAGCATTCCTCCTCCACCTCGGCGTCGACCCCGCCGTCGTCGCCAAACGCTGCGCGCTCCTCACTCCCGTGGAGATGCGCCTCGAGATGAACGAAGGCATCAACAACTGCCTCCTCATCAACGACAGCTACTCCCTCGACCTCAACTCCCTCTCCATAGCCCTCGACTTCCTCCAGCACGAACACCAGCACTTCAACAAGACCATCATCATCAGCGACTTCCTGCAGACCGGCATGGCCGACAGCGACCTCTACGCCCAGGTGGCGCAGCTCCTGGCGCAGCGCGGCGTCAGCCGCGTCATAGGCATCGGCCCCGCCCTCTGCCACAACAAGGAGGCCTTCGCCGCCCTCCGGGCCGACTTCTTCCCCTCCACAGAACTCTTCCTCCGCGACTACGACCTCAACAGCTTCCACAGCGAGGCCATCCTCCTCAAAGGCGCCCGCTTCTTCGAGTTCGAACGCGTGGCCAAACTCCTCCAGCGCAAGTCGCACGAAACCATCATGGAGGTCAACCTCGACGCCATGATCCACAACCTCAACTACTACCGCTCGCGCATTGCCCCCACCACCAAACTCATGGCCATGGTCAAGGCCGCCTCCTACGGCGCCGGCACGGTGGAGGTAGCCAACGCCCTGCAGTTCAACCATGTCGACTATCTCACCGTGGCCTACGCCGACGAAGGCGTGGAACTCCGGCGCCACGGCATACGCCTCCCCATCATGGTCATGAACCCCGAAGAGGCCTCCTTCGACGACATCATCAAATACCACCTCGAACCCGACATCTACTCCTTCCGCATCCTCGACCTCTTCTCGCGGCGCGTGGCACTCTTCGGCGAGCGCATGGCCATCCATGTGGAGTTCGACACCGGCATGCACCGCCTCGGCTTCTGCGGCGACGACATCACTGCCCTCGCCGCCCGCCTCAACGGCCTCACCGAGACCCTCGAAGTGCGCAGCATCTTCTCCCACCTCGCCTGCAGCGAGGACCCCGCCATGGACGACTTCACACGCGGCCAGATCGTCCGCTTCCGCTCCTGGAGCCAGGCCCTCGACGACGCCATCCACCACTCCCACCGCATCCTCCACCACATCCTCAACTCCTCAGGCATCACCCGCTTTCCCGAAGCCCAGATGGACATGGTGCGCCTCGGCATAGGGCTCTACGGCATCGCCCCCGAGGCCGCCGTGCAGAGCCAGCTGAGGCAGGTGTCGCGCCTCGTGACGCGCATCTCCCAGATCAAACCCATCCCCCAAGGGGAGAGCGTGGGCTACAACCGACGCTGGATAGCCCAGCGCCCCTCGCGCATAGCCATCGTCCCCATAGGCTACGCCGACGGCCTCTCGCGCCACCTCGGCTACTGCCACGGCCACGTCGGCATCAACGGCTGCGAGGTCCCCATCGTCGGAAGCATCTGCATGGACATGTGCTTCGTCGACGTCACCGACCTCTGCGTCCCCGGCGGCCCCGGCTGCGAGGAGGGCGACGCCGTGGTGGTCTTCGGCGAGGGCGACCTCCTGCAGCGCAACGCCGAGGCCGCCGGCACCATCCCCTACGAGATGCTCACCGCCGTCTCCCCGCGCGTCAAGCGCGTCTACTTCCAGGAGTGACGCCTGCTGCGGCGCCAGCGCCCCGAGGTAGTGGCTCGGCGAGGCGTCGCCCGTGTGGTCGGCGCAGAAGCCGTAGAGGTGCACCTCTCCGCCGCCCCAGACGGCAGGAATCCGCAGCGCCACACGCCCCTCGCGGCGAAACGCAGGAGCCCCCAGCACAGCCTCGCCCGTGGCCCCGCAGAGCGCCACGACAAACACCTTGTCGCCCCCCTCGCAGGCCATGTGCAGCGGGTTGCGCCCAAAATCGACCTCCACCTCCACACCCTTGTCGTCCAGCGTCATGCGAGGCTCGCCGAAGGCCACGGGCGCCACAGCCCCGTCGGCCACCACGAGGCTCCCGTAGTCCACCCGCAGCGCACCGTCCTCCATGGAGAAACAGTCCTTGTTGAGGGCCACGAAAAGGTTGCCCTCCGTCATGTGGAGCCGTTGCGAACGCTCCCTGAAACCCTCGCGCAGCGCCTCCTTGAGTCGCGACGCCATCCTCACAGCCTCGGCGAACCACTGCCGGCGCTCCATCTGCGCCGGGGTGCGCGGGTCGCGCACCTGCTGCGGGCAGGCCCGCATGCACCATTTGCCTCGCCACTGATAGCCAATGACCGTGCCCACGCGGCCTCGGAAGCCGCCGTTGATACCTTCCACTTGTTTTGCCATGATGTAATTTGTTTTTCCAGAGTTTATGAATACTTTTTTTTGGGGGGAAAACGTGCGTCCGGGCCTTCGCGTCCCGGACCACGACTATAAATATAAGCCCAAAACGTGTTACCTTGTTTTTTTAACACAAATTTAACATTTTCCCCTCCCCTGCCCCCTGCCCTGCCCGTGCCATCCTGCTCCGGCGGCGAGGGAGGGAGGAGGATGGAACGGGGATGGCAGGGGGATGGGAAGAGGATGGTGGTGGCCAAAGGGCTGGAAACGCGACGGTTGCCGTTTTCGGCAAAAAAGGCGTCGGCGAGGGTGCGCTGGCACGCTTTTTGTAGTATAAATATATTTAGTGTGCAGATTGTGGGCGGAGGATGAAACATTTTTGCCGAAAGTGCGTTTATATTACGATAGTGTGTCAGAAAAAGAGAGTGCGATTTTAAAAAAAAAGAGAAAAAGCCAGATATGAAATTCACGACAGATTTTGAGGAGCTCGGCGAGCTTTTGGCTCGGGGAGCCAATGTGAAGGCGAACATAGTGCCGGTGATTGAGGAAGGCGACGAGGAGGTGCTGCTCCACGACGACAGCATAGAGAACGAGATGCCGGTGTTGCCGGTGATGGACCAGGTGCTCTTTCCCGGGGTGCTGATTCCGATAGCGGCGCGGCGGCCCAAGTCGCGCCGTCTGCTCGACGACGTGAACCGCTCGCACGAGCACATCGTCATCTTCCCCCAGCAGAACAGCCAGGAGGATCCCACGGAGCTGGACCTCTACCCCGTGGGCGTGGTGGCCAAGGTGCTGAAGGTCTTCAGCTTCCGCGACGACATCACGGTGGCCATCATGCAGGGCATCGAGCGGTGCCACTCGCTGGCGGTGACGAGCTACGACCCCTACATGCGCGGCACGGTGACGCGGGCGCCGGAGTCGGCAGAACGCTGCGACACCAAGGATTTCCGCCAGCGCATGAAGCTGCTGCGCAAGCAGTATGCCGAGATGATGCGCAACCGCATGCAGGACGACGAGATGGGCAGCATGCTGGCCAATATCGGCAGCGACAAGATATTCATCAACTTCGCCGCCACCCACATGGACATCGAGGTGGCGCAGAAGTACGAGCTTCTGGCCTGCGACAACTACTACGACCGCGCGGAGAAGATGCTGGAGCAGCTGAACACCCTCAAGGGGCTCGACGAGCTTCGGCGCGAGATCGACAGCAAGACGCGCGAGGAGATGGACCGCCAGCAGCGGGAGTACTACCTGCGGCAGCAGATGAGCGTCATCCAGGAGGAGCTGGGCAACAGCGGCCCGGCGGCCATGTGGGCCGACAGCGAGGTGGAGGAGCTGCGCAAGCGCGCCGCCGAAAAGCAGTGGCCCGACGCTGTGGCCAAGGCCTTCGACAGCGAGCTGACGCGGATGATGAAGACCTCGCCCATGTCGTCGGACTACACCGTGGAGCTCACCTATCTGGAGACGCTGCTCGACGTGCCGTGGACGGCACCCGAAGAGGACGCCGCGGCCTACGACATCCGCCGCGCCCGCGAGGTCATGGACAAGGACCACTACGGCATCGAGAAGGTGAAGGACCGCATCACGGAATACCTCGCCGTGAGGAAACGCCAGGTGGAGAAAGGCGTGAAGGCCAAGGCGCAGGTGCTGTGCCTCGTGGGGCCTCCGGGCACCGGCAAGACCTCCATCTGCCGTTCCATTGCCGAGGCCATGGGTCGCCCCTATCGGCGCGTGGCCCTCGGCGGCCTGCACGACGAGGCCGAGATCCGCGGCCACCGCCGCACCTACGTCGGCGCCATGCCCGGCCGCATCATGCAGGAGTTCATCAAGGCCGGCGTGGCCAACCCCGTCTTCGTGCTCGACGAAATCGACAAGGTGCAGGCCTCGGCCCACGGCGACCCCTCGTCGGCGCTGCTCGAGGTGCTCGACCCCGAGCAGAACTGCCATTTCCACGACAACTTCATCAACCTCGACTACGACCTCTCCCGCGCCTTTTTCATAGCCACGGCCAACGACACGTCGGCCATCCACCCCGCCCTGCTGGACCGCATGGAGGTCATCGACTTCAGCGGCTACCTGCTGGAGGAGAAGCTGGAGATTGCCAAGCGCCACCTGCTGCCGCGCCTGATGCACGACGCCGTGGTGGACCGCCGCACCATGCGCTTCACACCCGAGGTGCTCGCCACGGTGGTCAACGACTACACACGCGAAGGCGGTGTGCGCCAGCTGGAGAAGCAGCTCTCGAAGGTGGTGCGCCACCGCGTGGTGAGGCTGGAACACGGCGAGAAATGCCGCGCCACCGTCGACGCCGCCGAGCTGAAGAAAGCCCTCGGCCTGCCTATCCACAACAGCGAGCGACGCCTGCCGCAGGGCCACGTGGGCGTGGTGACGGGTCTGGCATGGACGCCCGTGGGCGGCGAGATTCTCTTCATCGAGAGCTCACTGAGCAAGGGCAAAGGCACCCTCACCCTGACGGGCAACCTGGGCGACGTCATGAAAGAATCGGCCACCCTGGCCTTCGAATACATCAAAGCCAACGGCGATCGCTACGGCATCGATGGCAAACTCCTCGAAGAGCGCAATGTCCACATCCATGTGCCGGAAGGCGCTGTGCCCAAGGACGGACCCTCGGCAGGCATCACGATGTTCGTGTCGATGGTGTCGGTGCTGACGGGACGGCGGGTGCGGCCCGAGGTGGCCATGACGGGCGAAATCACGCTGCGCGGCGAGGTGACGCCCATCGGCGGCGTCAAGGAGAAAATCCTCGCCGCCAAGCGCGCCGGCATCACCGACATCATCCTCTGCCACGACAACCGCCGCGATGTGGAGGAGATCGAACCCCGCTACCTGGACGGCCTCTCGTTCCACTACATCGGCGAGATGGGCGAAGCCCTGGCGCTGGCCCTGGAGGACGGCGAAGGCAAGGAGAAGAAAACCGCCACGAAAACCGCCAAAGGCGTGAAAGCCGCCAAGGGCGCCGGGAAAAAGCAAGACACATCCAAGAAGACAAAATGACTATGAACCGAAGATATACGACAAGCAAAAGCAAAGGGTTGCGGCTCCTGCTGCCGGCCATGACGATGCTCCTCGCCGTGGCGGCAGGCCCGAATGCCGCTGCACAGGGGTCGGCCTTCGTGGCCAACCAGCAGCGCATGGCCATCCTGCCGGGCAACGTGAAGAACGTGTCGATGGTCGACAACGAACTCTACTGCTACACCTCCGGCGTGATGCTCCAGGCGCAGCGCAGCGGCGAGCAGCTGCTGGGCTTCTGGGCCGACACCGCCTTCGTGCGGCTGCACGAGGGGGTGGAATACGTGGTGCGACAGCCGAAGAGCGGCGACATCTATTTCACCGCGCGCGACGCCAAGGGACGCTCCTTCCTCTACTGCTGCAGCGGTTTCCGCAGCAAGGACGAGAGCGTCAAGCCTGTGCGCCTCGGCGGCGGATGGTTCAACAAGGGCATGACCGTGGAGCATCCCACCTTCACGACCGACGGCAAACTGATGATTTTCGCCTCTGCCGACACCAAGCGCAGCGAGGGGGGCTACGACCTGTGGTATGCGCTGCACGACGGCAAACGCTGGGGCAAGCCCATGAACCTCGGCAACCGTGTGAACACCCGCGCCGACGAGGTGACGCCGACCATCTATCACGACTGCCTGCTCTTCGCCTCCAACGGCCACAGCGAGGACCACGGCAGACTCAACCTCTACTCCACACGCCTCATCTCGGACCACGTCATCGGCGACACGGTGGGGATGCTGCAGATCGGGCGCTGCCGAGTGCAGCGGCTGCCGTCGCCGCTCAACGCCGACGACGCCGACGACTTCGACCTGGCCTTCGACACAATGAACTCCTGCGGCTACTGGGTGTCGCACCGCATCGCCACGGAGACCGACTCGCAGATCTACTCCTTCTCCGGCACCCTGGACGGCGTGTTGCTGTGGGGAACGGTGAGGGACAAGTACGACCACGCCCTGGAGGGCGTCAAGGTGGTGGCCCGGCAGGGCGACACCGTGGCCTGCGTCACCCACACCGATGCCGACGGCCAGTACAGGGTCTACCTCAAGTGCGACCAATACTACGACCTGAGCTATCAGCTGGACAACTACTTCACCGCCTTCGAGAGCGTCAACACCGCCAAGGACGAGGAGGAATACCTCATCAGCGAGGCACGGCAGGACGTGCGGCTCGACCGCCTGCCCATCGGGCAGCGCATCTTCTTCGAGGACATCTTCGGCCCCAACGTCGACGTGGAGCTCAGCGAGCGCGGCATCGAGCTGCTGGCTCCTCTGGTGCAGTTCCTCAACAACAACCCCACCATGCAGGTGGAGATGACCCTCGTCAACGACCTGACGAACAACAAAAACTTCAACGCCCTGCTGACCGACGAGCGCATCCTGTCGCTCGAAAGCCATCTCTATCCGCTGCTGCCGCCAACAGTCAAAATCAGCGTGGAGAACGGATGCCTGGGGCGCGACGGATGCAGCAATGCCAGCGGAACGTCGCGTTTAACCGTGGTGATAAACAACAAGTTGTAATTTTTTTCAAAAAAAATTTGGTCAGTTCGTAAAAAGTGTGTACTTTTGCACCCGATTTCGAGAGACAAAAAGAGACAGAAATCACCAAGATTGTTCGGGGTGTGGCGCAGTTGGCTAGCGCACTTGCATGGGGTGCAAGGGGTCGAAAGTTCGAGTCTTTTCACCCCGACAATTTTAAAGAAAAGCCTGGTTTCGACCAGGCTTTTCTGTTTTGTTTTCTGGTGTGCAAATCCACCTCTGAACCGCGCGCGTGGTTCAGAGAAAAGAAAAAAGAAGCGCCACCGTTTCCCTTTGCGGAAGGGCGGTGGCGCTTCGAGATGTTGGAAAAGGGCTATTGGCGCGTGAGGGTGGCAGCGGTGCCGGCGTAGGTAAGGGAGAGCTTGTTGCCATTGACGGTGAAGGGATAGTCGGTGGTGTTGGAGGCATCGAGGGAGTTGGAGACGGAGATGACGCCTGAGGGCTTGGTGTAGGTGTAGCTGAAGACGGCGGGCATCTCGGAAGCGCTATAGGTGAGATAGCCGGTGAGGTCCTGAAACTTGATGTCCAGTGTGCCGGAACCCACGGGGCCACTCCACTCGGTGTTGTTGAGCGAGGCGGGAGTCTCGCCGGTGGGCTGCTCGGTGTTGCCGCCGCCACCGTTGTTGCTGCTGGTATCGTCGTCCTTGCTGCAGGCGGCGAGGGAGATAGTGGCGGCCACGAAGAGCATGGCCAGGATGCGTTTTGCGTGTTTCATTGTTGTTGTTTTTTAGGGTTAATTATTAATCATCTAACTTATAATATATAGACGCAAAAAATCCCCCCGAAACTACAGCCGGAGGGATTTTTTTCTTCAGGGGATGCGGTGTTTTTTTCTTTCAGAGGAGTTTCTCGAGGGTCCAAAGGCGGTTGGTGTTGGAGCCTTTGACGAGGATGGTGGCGCCGAGGATGGGGTTGGCCTTCAGCCACCGGGCCACGGCGTCGGTGTCGGGGACGAGGAGCATGTTCGAAGGAAGGCTAATGGCGTTGAACTCCGGCCCCACAAGGAGGACGCGGTCGAGACGGCTGGAGGCGAGGAGGTCGACGAGGCGCTGGTGTTCGTGACGCTCGTCGCGGCCAAGTTCGTGCATGCCGCCGATGATGGCCAGTCTCTCGCTCTTGCCCCTCTCCGAAGGAGAAGGGTTGCCACGCCGATCGGTATCGGGTTCGCAGGATGCCCCTTCCTTCCGGATAGGGGCCGGGGGGAGGCTTGCGAACGCTTTGACGGCGGCTTCCATGGAGGAGGGGTTGGCATTGTAGCAGTCGAGGTAGAGGCGGTTGCCACGGGCGGTCTCGCGATATTCGGAGCGCTGGTTGGAGGGGGTATAGGCCTCGATGGCTTCCTTGATGTCGAACGGCTCTACGCCGAAGCGAAGACCTACGGCCACGGCGGCCATGCAGTTGTCGAAATTGTAGTTGCCGAGGAGGTGGGTGTGGACGTTGTAGACGCTGTCGTCCACTTCGAAATAGAAGTGGAGGTAGGGGTTGCAGTCCACGAGGGTGCCGCGGATGTCGGCTTCGAGGCTGCTGCCGTAGGTGAGGAGGGCGAGGGGCGTCTTCTCGATGGCGGCGGGCACGAAGGCGGGGTTGTCGGGCTGGTAGGCCGGGATGAAGGAACGCAGGCCGGGGATGGTGGCGAGGTGTCCGGCTTCGTGCATGAGGCGTAGGTTGTCGGCGTTGACGAAGGCTGTGGGGGTACGAGTGAGGCGCAACCCCTTGCCGGCAAGGTAGCGGTAGAGTTCGGTCTTGGTCTGCACGACGCCCTCGAAGGAGCCGAAACCCTCGAGGTGGGCGCGGCCCACATTGGTGATGAGGCCGCAGTCGGGGTCGGCGATACGGCAGAGGAACTCAATCTCGCCGGGGTGGCTGGCACCCATCTCGACGATGGCAATCTCGGCATCGGCGGGGATGTCGAGGAGCGTGAGAGGGACGCCGAGGTGGTTGTTGAAGTTGCCACGGGTGGCGGAGGTGCGATAGCGTCGGGCGAGGACAGCGTGGACAAGTTCCTTGGTGGTGGTCTTGCCGTTGGTCCCGGTGATGCCCACCACAGGGATGTCGAGGTGGCGGCGGTGGTGGCGCGCCAACTCCTGTAGGGTGGCCAGCACGTCGGGCACGAGGATGCAGCGGTCGTCGACCCGATAGCGTTCGTCGCTGACGACGCAGAGAGCGGCGCCCTGCCCGAGAGCCTGCGAGGCGAAGGTGTTGCCGTCGAAATGCTCGCCCTTGAGGGCGAAGAAGAGACATCCGGGGACGATGGTCCGCGAGTCGGTGGTGACACGGCGCGAGCGGAGGTATGTTTCGTAGAGTTGTTCTATCATCATGCCACAAATAACGCGCATGTGATTTTTTTTATTGTGCCGAGGGCGATATTTTCAGGCCTTCGGACAGGAGGGTACACACCTCGCGACGACGGCGGTCGAGGTAGTCGGAGGAAGTGTCGCCAACGTCCGGTTGCACCAACATGGGCTGGGCAATATGGGAAAAGACCACGAGGGAGATGATGTCGAGATAGTAGTCCAGCGGTTCCACACGGCGCACCTCGCCACGCTCGGCGGCACGGCGCAGGGCGGCACTGAAGCGGACGAAAAAGTCGTGGCGCAGGAGGTTGCGTTCCAGCGTGTCGCGCATAAGGAGGGCACGTTCGCGATTGAGCACCAATTCGTTGAGGAAGAAGACGGGCAGTTGGGGACAGTCGGCGAGGATGTCGAAATAGGTGTCGACGATGTGGCGCACGATGGCGAAAATATCATCCTCGTCGGCGATGGGGGCCTGGAGACGAGCGAGGAGGCCGTTGAGTTTGGCGACAAAGACCGTCTGGAAAAGGTTCTCCTTGGTACGGAAATAGTAGTGCACCAAGGCCTGGTTGCACCCTGCCTCGCGGGCGATGTCGGTGGTGGAGACGGCGTTGAAACCACGCTCGGTGAAGAGGTGCTCGGCAGCGGCGAGGATGTGGCATTCGGTGGCGTTGGTCTTGGTTTCCATGTCGGTTCAGGATTGGTTGAGCATGAAGTGGAGACGGTTCTGGACGTTGGCCTCGGAGGTGCCTGAGTCGAAATCGAGGAAGAGCAGCGACAGGTCGGGGTAGCGTTCCTTGATGCGTTTCTCGATGCCTTTGGAGATGATATGGTTGGCGATGCATCCGAAGGGTTGCACACTGACGACCTTGTGGATGCCGCTCTCTGCGAGATGGCATATCTCGCCGGGGAGGAGCCATCCCTCGCCGAAGTTGGCGGCGGGGTTGATGACCTGGCGCGAGAGGTGCTGCAACTCGAAGGCGTCGACGAAGGGGCGGTAGGGTGCGAAAGGGGCGCAGATGCGGTCCACCTTGCGGGCCAGGCGCATGATGAGGCTGTTGGCAGCGCGGGAGACGCCGGCGGGTATCTGGGGGCGTCCGATGTGGAGTTCTTTGTCGGTGCCCATGGCGGGCAGGGCAGAGAGGAAGAAGGCGCTGAGGGCCGGCGGCACCACCTCGACGCCACGCTCCATGAGCCAGGCGACGACATTCTTGTTGGAGAAGGAGTTATACTTGACATAGATTTCGCCCACGAGGCCCACCTGCGGCACCTGGCGCGAGGGGTCGATGGCGAGGTTGAAGTCGTCCACGGCGCGAGCCAGCAGACGCATGAGGCCTCGGGTGTCGCTCGCAGCCACCAGAGGCATGGCCTCGGCAGTGTAGCGATCGTAGAGACGTCGGGCCTCGCCTTTCTCGCGTTCGCGCACGGCGGCGGGGAAGTAGAGCTTCTGCATGGCATCGGCGAAGAACATGGTGTAGAGCATGATACGCCAGATTTTGCCCCAGGGGATGGAGAAGCCCGGCTGGGTGTCGGTGAGGCCGTCGTTGAAGGCCACGGAAATGACCGGCACGTCGGCATAGCCGGCGCGCACGAGGGCGTTCTTGATGAGGGAATAGTAGTTGCTGGCGCGGCACTGGCCGCCGGTCTGTGTCATGCCGATGGCTGTGCGGCTGAGGTCGTAGCGACCAGAGCGCAGGGCGCGCATGACGCTGCCCACGACGATGGTGGCGGGGTAGCAGATGTCGTTGTTGGCCTCCTGCAGGCCTTGTTCGGCATCGTCGTGGCTGCCCATGGGGAGGTTCTCCAGGCGGTAGCCGATCATGGCGAAGAGCGTGGGCAGATACTCCGAATAGCCCTCGGCGAAATAGGGGGCAAGGATGGTGCGTCGACGGTCGTCGGCAGTGAAGGGGCGGGTGGTGAAGGCCGGTGTTTTCAGAGCACTCTGGATATTCTGCTCCTCCTGCACACCCACAATTTTCTGCTCTCCCACACTTTCCACCAGCGAACGCAGGCGGAGGCGGAGGGAACCTATGTTGTTGACATCGTCGATCTTGAGGGTGGTGAGGTTCTTGCCGTGGCGGTCGAGGATGGAGCGCACCTCGTCGAGGATGAAGGCGTCGGGGCCGCAGCCGAAAGAGGTGAGTTCCACCATGTGCAAGGCCGGATAGGGGTGCTGCCCAACGAACCAGGCGGCTTTGAAGATGCGGTTGGGATAGGCCCACTGGCTGAGGGCGTTGATGTGGCGGTAGACGTCGCTGCCAGCGTGGGCGGCCACGTTCTCGGTTATAACATCGATGCCCATGTCGGCGATGGCCTGCGACACCTTGTGTTCGATGAGGGGGTCGATGTGGTAGGGTCTGGCGGCGAGGAGGATAACCATGCGGCCTTCGACCATGGCCTTCTGCAACACTTCGGCGCCACGACGCTCGAGTTCGGCGAGATAGGCCTCCTGCGCCGCGAGGGCTTTCTCCACGGCGCGGCGGGCTGTGCGGCTGTCGACGCCGAGGGTGGCCAGATAGTCGGTGCACGACTGGCGAAGGAGCCTGGGGGCGGCAAAGGAGACCACCGGTGCGTCGAGGGGGATGCCGTGGCGGCGTTCGGGGTCGATGGAGGAGCGGATGACATCGCTATAGCCGCTGACGACAGGACAGTTGAACGAGTTGCCCGAATGTTCGTCCTCCTTGCGCTCGTAGACCACCCAAGGGTATAGGATGCGGTCCACGCCCTTGTCGACGAGGTCCATCACATGGCCATGCATCAGCTTGGCAGGGAAGCAGATGTTGTCCGCCACGATGGTGCGGATGCCCTGCTCGTAGAGGCGGTTGGTGGAACCCTGCGAGAGCACCACCTGGAACCCGCACTCCGACAGCAGCGTGTGCCAGAAGGGGAAGTCTTCGTAGAGGCCGAGGCCACGGGGGAGTCCGATGCGGAGGGCAGTGCCCTGATGTGGCGTAGCAAGCGTAGCGTTACGCCTCCAGAGCAGGCGGTTTTTCTCGGCGAACATGTTGACACCTTTCTTGACGGAGTCGCCCTGCGAGGAGTAGACACGTTCACACTGGTTGCCGGAATAGAAGGTGCAGCCGTTGGCAAAACGGAAAGTGCGCACCGTGCAGTGGTTGTCGCAGCCGGGGCAAACCTCGATGCCCGAATCATAGTTGCGTCCCTGTACCAGTTTGTCTAATGTGGTATTCAAGAGGAGTTCTGATTTTTGAGTTTTGATATTATAATGCACGTGAGCGGGCGTAAAGGGCGGCTCCGTAGGCACCGGCCAGCTCAGGGCAGTCGGTGAAACGGACGGTGAGACCTGTGAGGCGCTCGAGGGCGCGGACCACAGAGTGGTTCTTGAAGGTGCCGCCCTGCACCACAATATGGCTGCCCAGCTCGTCGAGCGAGCGCAGCTTGAGCACCTTGAAGAGGCAGTTCTTGATGACCGAATAGGAGAAGCCTGCCGCGATGTCGGCCACGTCGGCCCCCTCGCGCATGGCCTGCTTCACCTTCGAGTTCATGAAGACCGTGCAACGCGTTCCGAGATCGTAGGGATGACGGGCGAAGCAGGCCAGCTTGGCGAAGGCACTGATGGTGTAGCCCAACTGGTTGGCGAAGGTCATAATGAAACTTCCGCAGCCCGAGGAACAGGCCTCGTTGATCTCGATGCGGCGAATGGCACCGCGGGCGGCGAAGATGGCCTTCATGTCTTGTCCGCCGATATCGAGTACGAAGCTCACATCGGGGTCCACAGCGCGCGCGGCGGTGAAATGGGCCATGGTTTCCACGATGCCGTGGTCCAGCGAGAAGGCCGTGCGCAGAAGGCTTTCGCCATAGCCTGTGGCCGCCGACGAGACAATGCGTACCGCCGAGGGGTCGGCCACGGCGGCGTGGAGTTTCTCCAGTGCCTCGACGAAGGTGTGGTAGCTGTCGCCACGGTTGAAAAGGTAGTCGCGGTAAGCCATGCGTCCCTCGCGGTCCACGAGGACGAGTTTCGTCGTTGTGCTGCCGGAGTCGACGCCGAGGAAATAGTCGCCTGCGGCGACGGGTCCGGCCTGCGGCACAGAGAAGCCACTCTTTTCCGAGAGCCAGCGGCCATAGTTCTACTGGCTGTCGACGAGGGGAGCGAGGCCGCTGTCGCCCAGGGTTGCGAACTGCCGCTCGGCAACGGAGAAAC
>JAFVAM010000060.1 GCA_017480525.1 Bacteroidales bacterium
ATAAAGTATTCGTTTCTTTAGCCCTGCCTTGTGCAGTCGCCAGTTAATCTGGAAGGCTGTGAACGTCTTGCCTGTGCCTGTTGCCATCACAAGCAGTATGCGTTGCTGTCCACGTACGATGGCCTCGATGGTGCGGTTGATGGCAATGCGTTGGTAGTAGCGCGGTTCGTGCGAGTATTGGTCGAAGAAGTAGGGCACTTCCAATTCGCTCTGTTGCTTTGCGTCGAGCTGTTTCTCCCGTGCGACACGCTCTTTCATCTGTTGGAGGGTCGGGAACTGGTTCATGGCATATTCCCGCTCCTCGCCGGTAATCATATCGTGTTCGCGGAAAGCCAGTCCGTTGGACGAGATGGCTAACGGCACGTCGAGCATCTGCGCATATTCGATGGCCTGCTGGATGCCTTTGGTCAGGTCGCAATCGGATCTTTTCGCTTCTACAATGGCGTAGGGGAAGTTGACGTTGCCGTCGAAGAGCAGGTAGTCGGCATACTTGGGCTGTTTCTTGTGGTGTACGTGTCCGGCAAAGACAATCCGTCCGGCGGTGAAGCAATATTCCATACGGACATTATTCCTCGCCCATCCCGCCGTCTCATTAATCGCAGGGGTTATATACTGGAATTTAACATCTTCCTCGGATAGTTCTTCGTGGCTCATATCGCATTCAACCATTGAATTTTTTATTTGCAAAAGTACGCAAATTATTTGGACTGGCAAAATACAACTGCCTGCTGCATCACTTTTTCTTGCTTCCCACCTGTCGAATTGCCATCCTTATCCCACCTCGATCCGTCCCGAATGAGTTCTTTCCTCACCCCTTGTCCGCAAAGCCATTGTTCTATTGCATCGTCCTTTCAAAGCGTGTGGATATATAACGCAACCGAGCCACCCTTTCGGGTGGCTCGGTTGCAGTTTTTTTTTTCATTGTCGGCTTAGCGTCTGCGTCCGCCGTCACCACCGGAGCGACGCTCGCCGTGGCCACGGTCGCCGCCACGGCCGCCGCGGTCACCGTCTCTGCGGCCGCCACGGCCGCCGCCGTTGCCGCTGCGCGCGGGCTTCTCCTCCACATAGCCCTCGGGCTTGGGCAGGAGAGCCTTGCGGCTGAGCTTGATCTTGCCGTTCTTCTCGTCGAAGGCAATGACCTTCACCTGGAACTCGTCGCCGATGTGGATGACGCCCTCCAGCGTGGCGGGATGACCCCACTCATACTCGCTGATGTGCATCAGGCCCTCCTTGCCGGGAAGGAACTCCAGGAAAGCGCCGAACTCCACGATGCTGACCACCTTGGCGTCGAACACATCGCCCACCTCGGGCACCGTGCAGATGTCCTTGATCCATTTGATGGCGGCGGCGATATCATCCTTGTTCTGCGAAGCGACGTCGACAATGCCGAACTCGCCCACCTCCTCGATGTTGATGATGGTGTTGGTCTCGGCCTGTATCTTCTGGATGACCTCGCCACCCTTGCCGATGACGGCACCGATGAAGTCCTTCGGAATCTGGATCTGCTCGATGCGGGGCACGAAGTCCTTGTAGTCCTCGCGGGGCTGCGGGATGGTCTCGCAAATCTTGTCGAGGATGTAGAGGCGGCCCTGGCGAGCCTGCTCGAGGGCCTTGGCCAGCACGTCGTAGCTCAGGCCGTCCACCTTGATGTCCATCTGGCAGGCGGTGATGCCGTCGCGGGTGCCGCAGACCTTGAAGTCCATGTCGCCGAGGTGGTCCTCGTCGCCGAGGATGTCGCTCAGCACGGCCCACTTGTCGCCTTTAGAGATGAGGCCCATGGCGATGCCCGCCACAGGCTTGCGGATTTTCACACCGGCATCCATCAGCGCCATGCAGCCGGCGCAGACGGTGGCCATGCTGGAGGAGCCGTTGCTCTCCAGGATGTCGCTCACCACGCGGATGGTGTAAGGGCAGTCGGCCTCCGAGGGCAGCACCTCCTTGAGGGCGCGCCAGGCCAGATGGCCGTGACCCACCTCGCGACGGCTCGTGCTGCCGCTGCGCTTCACCTCGCCTGTGGCGAAGCCGGGGAAATTGTAGTGCAGCAGGAAGCGGCGCATACCTTCGATGACGGCGCCGTCGATCTTCTGCTCGTCGAGCTTGGTGCCCAGGGTGCAGGTGGAGAGGGACTGCGTCTCGCCACGGGTGAAGATGGCACTGCCGTGGGCCGAGGGCAGGTAGTCGGTCTCGCACCAGATAGGGCGGATTTCGTCCAGCTGACGGCCGTCGAGACGGGTGCGCTCGTTGAGCACCATGTCGCGCATGGCCTCGCGCTCGGTGTCGTGGTAGTAGCGGTCGATCATGAACTTCACCTCGTCGGTGAGGGTCTCCTCGGTATAGTTGGCATCGATGAACTCCTGCTTGATGGCCTCGAAGCCTTCCTCGCGCTGGTGCTTGTTGGCGATGCCCTGCTTGCTGAAGTCGTAGCACTTCTGGTAGACGGCATCGTGGAGGCGCCGGCGCAACTCCTCGTCGTTCACCTCGTGGCAGTATTCGCGCTTCTCGGTCTTGCCCGTCTCGGCGGTGAGCTCGTTGAGCACACGGCACTGGACTTTGATGGCCTCATGGGCAGCCTTGAGGGCACCGAGCATCACCTCCTCGCTCACCTCTTTCATCTCGCCTTCCACCATCATGATGTTGTCCTCCGTGGCGGCGACGATGAGGTCGAGGTCGGCACGGTCGATGTCCTGCATGGGGGTGTTGATGACGTACTGGCCGTCGAGGAAACTCACGCGCACCTCGCTGACGGGGCCGTTGAAGGGGATGTCGCTCACGGCGAGGGCCGAGGCAGCGGCCAGGGCGGCCAGCTGGTCGGGCATCGTGTCGTGGTCGCCGCTGATGAGGGTGATGTTCACCTGCACCTCGGCGTGGAAGTTGTCGGGGAAGAGGGGGCGCAGGGCGCGGTCCACCAGGCGGGCGATGAGAATCTCATGCTCCGAGGGACGGGCCTCGCGTTTGAAGAAACCGCCGGGGAAACGCCCCATGGCGGCGTATTTTTCCTGATAGTCAACGGTGAGGGGCATGAAGTCGACGTTCTCGCCCACCTCACGCTTGGAGCATACCGTGGCAAGCAGCATGGTGTTGTTCATGCGCACCACGGCGGAACCGTCGGCCTGCTTGGCCAGCTTGCCGGTCTCGATTTCGATCATGCGGCCGTCGCCGAGGTCGAAACGCTTTGTGATGATGTGTTCGTTCATTTGTTGTTTTTTATTGTTTTCGTTTACTTTACCGCAGCCCCGGGGACCATCCCCGGAACCCATAAAAGTGTTAATATTCAAATTCCTATCTCTTCCTACAGGCAGCTTACGACCGGCAAAAAGAATGTGCAAATATACAAAAATTCCCCAACATGGAGAAAATTATATTTCACCCCCTATGCAAAAACCCGTGTCTTTGCAGCCAGCCCCTCCCCTCTGCCGCGACAAACGCGGGCGACCGATGCCAATGCGGCGTCCCACTCTTCCTCTTTTCCACACCGTCTGCACAGGCACAGGATGCCAGCCCGCCAAAGTCCGGCACAGCCAAGAGCGGCGGCGGGAAAAGAAAAAAGAATTCCCGCCGGAGCGACGGGAATTCCAACCATAACCAAATAAATATGAAAAACTATTCTTGACGTCTTGGTTGTGGAAGCGCAGCTTACTTGCGCAGGCCGAGCTGTTTGACGATGGCGCGATAGCGCTCGATGTCGTTCGCCTTCAGGTAGTCGAGCATCTTGCGGCGCTTGCCGACGAGACCCACAAGGGCGCGCTCGCTGACCTGATCTTTCTTATGCTGCTTCATCAGCTCGGTGAGGTGCTGGATGCGATAGGTGAAAAGGGCAATCTGTCCTTCGGCGCTACCAGTGTCTTTGGCCGATTTGCCATACTGGGCAAAGATTTCTTCTTTCTTTTCTTTTGTCAGATACATAACGTGTTACGTTTACTTTGTTTTTTGTTTTATTTTCTCTTTTCGGCTGCAAAAATACGACTATTTCCCGAAACGGCAAAATATTTCTTCCCATTTCTGCGGATTTAACACTTGTTAAGAAAGTTCATCCATGCAGACCACCGATTTCCATGCCCACGGCATCAACCCAACCTGCCGTCGGCGACACTGAAAAAACAGCGCATACGTAAACCACACATAACCAGCACCGGAAAGGCATCATCTTCTTCCCCGCATCTTCCCCGCGTCCTCCCCTCCCCTTTCCCGCCTCGGCGGCGGAAAAAGATGGCACAAAAGAGGGACAAAGAATGTTAAATCCATGTTAAAATTTCATGGTAACACGTTTTTGCCTTATATTTAACAGGGCAGGCGGCCCGAGGGATGCCTGGCAGACACAACAACTCTTTTTTTTATTCACCTGAAAGAAAAAACAAAAAAACGATACATTATGGCACGACAGACAGAAGGAATCAACGGCGGCTTTGTGGGCCGCGTGGGCACGGTGGTGGGCTACCAATGGCGGGGAAAATGGTGCATGAGGAGCTATCCGCAGCACATACACGACCGCAAGTCGGAGGCGCAGCTGCGGCAGCGCGGATGGTTTGCGGAGGCGGTGCGTTTCGCCTCGCGCCTGACGGAGGTGCTGCGCGTGGGGCTTCGCGAGGCCTCGACAGCGATGCACATGACGGAGGGCAACCTCTTCGTGAGGCTGAACAAGGGACTTTTCTCGATGGAGGAAGGACGCCTGGAGGTGGACTATGCGCAGCTGACGCTAAGCCTGGGGAACGTGGCGACGGTGGGATTCGGCGTCCCGCGCAAGGAGGGCGGCGCCGGGGAGCGGCGCGTGGCGGTGGACTTCGACCGCAACCCGCTGCACGCGGACTGTGAAGGAGGCGACAAGGTCTACCTCGTGGCCATCGACGCCGCGAGCCAGCACGCCATGCTGGGGCTGCCCACCTACCGCCGCCACGGAAGCGTGGCAATAGAGTTTCCGCAGGGATGGGAAGGGCGCGAGGTACACCTCTACGGCATGGTGCAGAACTACGAAGGCGCAACATCGCCAAGTGAATATCTTGGCAGTGTGCGCCTGGAGGATGACCACGACGGAACGGTGTCGCAGACAGAGGACGGGGACGACGGCAGCAGAGGCCTACTCGATGGCGGCGGCGATGCGGGCCGCGAGGGCGGAGAGTTCGTCGGCCGTCATCTCGACATGGTGGCCGAAGTTGAGGTCGCCGGGCTTGTTGAGCGGCAAAAGGTGGATGTGGACGTGGGGCACGTCGATGCCCACCACGGCCTCGCCAATCTTGATGCAGGGGCAGACCTTCTTGAGGCCTTTGGCCACGCGCCGCGCGAAGAGGTGTAGCTCGGTGAAGAGTTCTTCGTCGAGGTCGAAGATATAGTCCACCTCCTTCTTGGGGATGCAGAGTACATGACCCGGAACGACGGGATTGATGTCGAGGAAGGCGAGGCAGTGCTCAGTCTCGAAGACCTTGTGGCAGGGAATTTCGCCTGCGACGATTTTGCTGAATATGCTTGCCATAGTGGTTGTGATATTGGAATGTATGTTTTCTGTTGTTGCAGTGAAGGCTA
This sequence comes from Bacteroidales bacterium, assembly GCA_017480525.1. GTDB lineage: Bacteria > Bacteroidota > Bacteroidia > Bacteroidales > P3 > Colimorpha. The sequence goes on from JAFVAM010000060.1 coordinate 5,515, forward strand.
TCGCTCGATTTTGATGAGTTCGAAGGTCATCTTGCCGGCGGGAACGTTGACCTCGACGACATCGCCCACCTTGTGGCCGAGAAAGGCAGAGGCGAAAGGCGAGGTGATGGAAATCTTGCCTTGCTTGAGATTGGCCTCGCTTTCGGGGACGATGGTATAGGTCTGCTTGAGGTTGTTCTTGGTGTTGCGGATGGTGATGATGGAGAGGAGGAGTACCTTGGAGATGTCGATCTTGCTCTCGTCGAGGAGACGGGCGTTGGCCACCAGCTCCTGGAGTTTGGATATGCGGGCCTCGAGGTGACCCTGGGCCTCCTTGGCGGCATCGTATTCGGCGTTCTCGGAGAGGTCGCCCTTGTCGCGCGCTTCGGCGATGGCGGCGGAGGCGGCAGGACGTTCCACGGCGATGAGGTGGCGAAGCTCGTCCTTGAGCTTCTGCAGGCCTTCTTCACTGTAATATTTGATTTCTGACATGTTTTTGTTCGGTTTTTAATTTGGGTTTTAAAAAGTGGGAAAGGCTTGTGTGAAGCCTTTCCCAACAAGGATTAATGTGTCGTTGTCCAGAGGGTTAGAACCGCAGGCTTGCACCGAAGGAGTGGGTGCCTTTGAGATGTTCTGCCGTGCGGTAGGAATAGTCGAGGACAAGAGCGGTCTTGCTGTCGGACTCCTTCTTGTGGAGCGGCACCTCGATGGAAGCACCAGCGGAGAGGCCGTTGTTGGCAGTGGCGTGGTCGTTGGACCAGAGACCGGGCTGGAAGGTGTAGGCCGTGCGGAGCTGGAACATCTTGAGGAGGCTGTATTCAAGACCGAGGGTGTAGTTGTCGCGCAAGAAGGCATTGGAGGTGAAGCTGCCGGCCACGGTGAGGCGCTGGTCCCACTTCTCGAAGAGGAAGTCGTAGGAGAGGCCGATGTTGAGGTGGGTGGGGAGCTGCATCTCGGCAGAGCGGGTCTCAACGGTGAAATTGTTGCCGCCAGTGCCAATCATCTGGAGGGAGAGGCCTGCGCCTTCGAAGCTCATGGTGGGTCCCCAGTTGCGCAGGGCGATACCGAACTTGAGCTGGTCGTCGGCACCCGTGACATACTGGATACCGGCGTCGATGCCGAAGCCGGAAGCCGAGACGTTGTCGGTGCTCTCGGTGACGACCTTGACGACGGCGCCGCCATGGATGCTACGGGTGAAGCTGTGGGCATAGGCCACATTGATGTTCATGTAGCTGGGCGAGAAGGTGCCGTTCATGCCGGGTTCGGGACTCGTGTAGGAAGTCACGTCGATGTCGCCGAAGCCCATGGACATGACATAGACGCCCATGACACCGCGGTCGAAGAGGCGGATGCCGAGACCGAAGGTGTTGATGAGGGCACCGCTGTTGAGGCCGCTGCGACCGCCATAGAGCATGGTGTTGGAATAGGCCAGCTCGAAGCCGTCGATGAAAGCCAGACCGGCGACATTGTTGAACATAGACTCCAGTCCGCGGACGCTGGCGACATTGACCCCACCCCAGCCGCTGCTGCGTGTCCAGGGATTGATGAGCAATTCAGAGGCGCCCGTTGTGCCACGACGTTCGTCGTTGCCAGCCTGGGCTGACGGAGCGGAAAGCGCCGTGAGAATCACAACTACAGCAAATATTCTTAATATTCTTTTCATCTCTGTATTTATTTAGTCGTTTTTTCAATCTGTGTTAGAAACCGAAGGAGTTGAGGTCAACGGGACGCATGGTGCCGAACCACTTGATGACACGTTCGCCGATGCCAGGCACGGAGACATGGATGAGATACATGCCGCCGGCAATGGGGATACCCGTCTGGTTGTGGAGGTCCCAGTCGACGGTGGTGTTCTCGGCACCGATGGAGGCATCGCGGGTGACGGCCGTGGGACCGAGGGTACGCACGAGGGTGCCGTCCACAGTGTAGATGCGGATGGTGCAGCCCTGTCTGACGCCGTCTTCAATGCCGGTGGGCAGGTTGACGATGCGGACCTTGGTCTCAAGCTGGCTGGCGGTCTCGTAGGAGGAATAGCTGTAGTAGGGGTTCGGGACAACGGCGATACGACCAAGGAGAGAGTCGATGTATTCCTGACGGGCATTGCCGCGGGTGGCAAGGTTGTCGAGGACGGCATCCTCAGAGTCGATCACGAACTGATAGATGGGCATCTCATGGTTCCTCAAGCGGGCGCCGGCGTTGACGGAAGAGGTCTGGTTGGCGGTCATATAGTTGCCATAAGGAGTGCGCATGTCGATGTTGATGGTGACATCGCAGGGAATGTCCATGGGGTTGTCGAACTTGAAGCGGGCATTGACGAGCGGCATGTTGACCCAAGCCACAGAGGCATAGAGCATGGCGGCAGAGTCGCGGACAGGCAGAGTGGCACAGTCGGCAATGTCACGCACGAAGCCTTGCTTCATGTAGTAGTCGGTGCCGGCGTTGTTGGTGGCCTGGGAGAGTTCCATCATGCGGTCGAGCGATGAGAGCATGGTGCGGGCCCATCGTCCGGCATCATAGGAGGGTGTGTAGTAGTAGGTGGAGGCCAAGGATTCGGTCTTGAGGTTGTAGAACATCTGGCGGTGCGCGTTGAGCACATAGATGTAGTGACGACCACCCATGACATAGTTCTGTGTGCCTTCCTGGTCGACATTGTCGGGGTTCCACATCATGTCGGCGCCATTGTGCTGGACATAGCGGGAATCCTCGCCAAACATGATGTTGAGACGCTCGCCGGTGAGAGTGTTGATGGCGTAGCCGGGGAACCAGCCCATGCCGTTGGCGTTGATGTAGGCGGGGTTGGAGGGATCGTTGGTGTCGGCGGGGATGCCAAGCTGCTCGCAAGTCTTGCCTTCCTTATTGACAGAGGCATGACGGCGGAGGCTGAAGCGGCGGGCATTGCCCTCGGCCTGCGTGTAGTCGTCGCACTGCTCGATGACCGGGCAACGGGTCCACTTGGAAGTGTCGGCCGTGAAGACGATATGGACGCTCGGCAGGCTGGCCAAGGTGTGGTAGTTGATGGCCATGTTGTTGCCGTTGAGCATCAGACTGCGCTCAAGGAGATTGCGCGAGACACCATAGGTTCTGAGGGTGGCGTCGTCGGCAATATAATAGGAATAGTTGAAGCCCGGGTGGAACTGCTGCGTGGAGACCAGACCATAGGGAGCCCAGAGGCCCATGACAACATTCTCGAAGACCTGGTCCTTGTCGAAGGGCTTGGTTTCAATGGCGTTGATGTTGGGATAGGCCTGATAGCCGTGGAAGTAGTCCTCATCGAGGTAGGGTTCGGAGGGGCTGAACTTGTTGGTGTCGTTCTTGAAGGTGGAATAGGTGTTGGCAGCGAACTGGGAGCCGGACCGGATCCAGTTGTAGAGGAAGTAAGAGTCGTTGTCGGGCACACCGGAGAGCCAGCGCTGGTTGTCGTCGGCATAGAACATCTCGGAACTGATGACGGCACCCTTGGCGGCAGCGCCTTCGTAGAACATGCCACCCTTATAGTTGTTGCTGCCGACATAGACGGGCAGAGAGGCAGACTCCTTGGGGTTGACAAGGGAGACGGAGATGCCGAGGTCGAGGAAGAGCTGTTCGTTCTGACGGCCGATGCCGAAGTCGGACCAGATGGTGTCGCGATAGGTCCAGTGGCCACCGATATAGGAGGAATCGATATGGCCACCGTCGTCGCGCACGATGCACCAGCGAGTGGTATCGCTGATGTGGGTGGTGTCGCGGTTGGGGTTGACAAAGACGAGGTTGAAGCGGCCTTCACGAATCTTCATCGGGTCGATGACGCGGACGTTGACGGGGCCATAGTTCTCTTCATAGACGGGGTTGGGGATGATGCAGGCATTGGTCATGGAATGACGGTCGACGCCACTGTTGAGCAGACGGCCGGAGAAGAGGCCGGGAGCCTTGGGGAGGAGACCCTGCTCGGGGTCGCCCATGAGGGTGTCGATGGAAGCCTGGGTCAGACGGAGGGCGGAGCCACCGTTGCCATAGCCACCAAGACGGATGATGTGGGGCGACATGCCAAATTCGGCCTGAGCCTGGGAGCCACCATATTCGACAGAGGTGCTGTGGGGGATGACCGTGATAGGCACAATGCTGCCGCCACGCTCATTCTTACGGCCGGCGAGGTAGGGTTCCTTCTGGCCGTCGATGAAGGCGGCGTCGGTCTGGGAATACTCCTTGTAGCGGTTGTAGGCGTAGGCAATGGCGATGAAATAATACTCACGGTTGTTGACGAGGGTGGTGTTGACACCCGTGGCGAAAGCGTCCTTGGTGATGCGGAAGACATGCTTGATACCACTGTTGCTGCCCTCAACCTTGACGGAACCGGAGAGGATACCGGTACGAGTGTCGGTGGTGTAGTTGATGAGGGTTCCGATGGGGAGGCTGGGATTGTCGTTGACGACGGTGTCGTAGCCAATGACGGAATCGTGGTTGTCGAGACGCGGGTTGATCAGGAGGGTGTCATAGTAGTTCTCGATGTCGCACTGGGCCACAAGGGCAGCCTTGGTGGGATCGTCGATGTCGGCGATGGAGCAGCTGGCGTCCTTCAACTGGAAAATCTGGTAGCCCTCGAAGTGATAGTTGACATCATAGGGATGGGAGTCGCCGTTCTCGTCGAGATAGGAGGAGGGAATGGCGGGCGAAGGCTCGGAATAGGATTCGGGGACACCGTTGAGATTGTTGTTGGAGTTGGGGTTGTCGTAGGAGAGATAGAGGATGACCTCGTTTTCAAGTTCCTGAGCGGTGAGTGTGGGAGCGTCGGGGCCATCGAGAACCTTGAAGCAGTTCTCGAAAAGGCGCTGGCAGATGTCGTCGACCTGACGGAGGAGTTCGACAGAAGACCAGTTGTCGCCAGAGGTGGCCTGGGCAAAAGGAATACCGACGGTGATATAGTTAAGAGCACCGGGTTTGAGAGTGAAGGGGCCGGCGGACTGCATGAAACGACGGTCGCCGGGGGTCACGTCGGAACCGGAGGTAATCTCGGTCCAAGAGTCATAGGCATACCCATAGTCGCGAGGATTCTTGCCGGCAGTACCCCAGTTCCAGGGGTCGCTGTCGCCGGGGAACATGAAGTCGCAGTCAAGGTTTTCGATGGAACCAGTGTTCTCACCGTTGCCACCGAATCTCATGCGCTGGCCATTCATCCAGAAGCCGCGAAGGTAATGGTAGTAGTCAGAAGCCTTCGAAGGCTCACCGTGGACGTTGTTGCTGGAGTTCTGATAGTAGACGAAACGACGCATACCGAAACGCTCGTCGTCGACGATGTTGTTGCCAAAGTTGACACCGTTGATGGCACACCAGCCGAGGGAATCTTCGGGATGGCGCGAGGGGTTATACCAACTCATCTTGTCGACAGCGAAGAAGTCGTCGGCATGATAGGAGATGTCGATGGTGTAGTAGACAATGCGTCCCTGGGCATCGGTAGAGTCGATGTTGGTACCGACCTTCTTCAAGCGATAGGTGTCGAGGAGTTTGTGGACAGGGTCGGACGAGGGACGCGTGAGGATATAGGGGATATCAATCTTGGGGTTGTCCTTGCCGTCAGGGTCCATGTAGGGGCCTTGGAAGAAGTCGATGCCGACTGCCGGGGGAATGCCGGCATAGCTGCCCGAACCGGGGCCGTCGTTGCCGTCGCCATTATAGCAGTAGCCGAGACCGCGGCGGACATCGCAACCGATGAAGTCATCGTGAGGATAGCCGAGGTCGGGGTCGACCCACTGGCTGAAATAGGTCTGGATGAGTTCATAGGTGGAACGGTTGATAATCTCGTAGGAGTAGAAGGTCATGTCGTTGATGCGGTCGTTGGTGGAGAAGGCAAATGCCTGGGCACGGATTTCGAGACCAATGGGCTGACCCTTGGATTCGGTGTGAGTGTTACCCATGTCGTTGAAGACCCACCAGATGGTCTGGTCACCTTTCAGCACCTGGTCGGAGAGAATACCGCCTTTGACGATGTTTTCGGTCGTCTCCATGGTAGGGATGGCGATGCTGGCTCTCTCGGGGTGGTGTTGCTTGATGTAGCGGGGGCAGAGTTCGTTGGTGAAGTCATAGTAGGGATAGTCGCCGTTGTGGGGGTTGTAGACACCGTCATCGTCGGCATCGTAGAAGGGGGCGAGATACTTGGTGAGGTCGTCGCCACCTTCACCAGTGGCAGGCCAGTTGAGAATGACCTCGGTGAGATCATCGCCGGGATCGTCCACCTGGGTGACACTGTGGGCACCCGTGATGGGGTCGACCTCGTACCTGAAATGCTCCATGAAAGAGGTGACCTCGGACTTGGTGATGATGTAATGTCTGTCATAGTAGTTGCAGACAGGCAGGTCGATGGAGGCGGTGCCGTTGATTTTCAGGGGACCGGGCCAGTAGTCGTCACCATCGGAGCCGAAACGGAGAGCAGCGACACGCAGCTGGTTGTTCACGTCGGTGCCACCAATCCAGAGGGCAGAGCAGAAGAGCGGGCTGGTATTGCTGTTCTTGGGCAGGTGATACTGGGCCACACTGCCGTCATACCACATGTTGCCGTAGCCATTGATGAGGGCGCGGACATTGTTGATGTTCAGCTCGGCAGTACTCTGGGCGCGCTTGCAAGCAGCGGCCTTGGTCTGGGCGGCAGCAATTCTCGCGTTGGACTTCTTGCACTCGGTGCATTCGCGAGCAGAGACCGTCGACGAAAAACCGACGAGCAGCAAGGATACCAATACTAATTTGCTATATATATTTTTCATCTTTATAATATTTTATCGCGTTAGGGTTAGAAGTTATACGAAACAGAAACACGGATGGTTCGGGGCGAGGAGTAAGGCCAGTTGGCGTTGCGCATGGAGATGGCATAGATGTCGCGGTAGGCCTGCGGGTCGAGATAGGCATTGATGAGCTGCTGCATCTCGGGGTCGGTCAGATAGCCGTTGTCCTCGGGGTTGCCGGTGACGGAGAAGACACTGAGAACGTTGCGGATGTCGAAGAGGTTGTTGATTGTGAGGTCGGCCTTGATGAAGGTCTGACGCTTTCCAACCTGAATGGGCCACACTTTGTCGAAGACAATGTTGAAGTAGAAGCCCCACGGCAGACGCGCACTGCGATAGCCACCAACGATGGTGGACTGCGAGTTGGAAAGGGCGCGGGTGTAAGGACGACCCGACTGGGCGACAGCCATGAAGTTGACACCGAAGTTCTCAAGCAGTTTGATTTCCTTGGAACGCTTGTCGCCGTTCTCGTCGGTGACGACGCGCGTGAAGGTGGGACCGTCGTAGGCATTGCCGCTGCCATAGCGGAAGTCGACGTTGGCCTTGAACTCATGGCGACGGTCGTCGGCGATGGGGTTGAGCATCTTCAGGGTGGTATAGCCCTCCTTGATGAGTTCGGTCATGGTGCTGGTGGAAAGTCCGGTACCCTCGGCATACTGGAGTGTGTAGTTGGCGTTGATGCGGATATTCTTGGTCTGACGGAGGTCGTAGGAAAGGGTGAGACCCTTGATGGTACGGAAGTCCTTGTTGTCGTAGCTATAGTAGTTGGGGTTGGGGTCGGCACCAGCATACTGGACAAGCTGAATCAGGTCGCGCGTCTCCTTATAATAGGCAGAGGCGCTGATACCCATGTTGTCGTTGAGAGCCTGCTGGAAAGCGAGTTCATAGTTGGTGATGCGCTCCGGCTTGAGGTTGGGGTTCGTGGTGCTGCTGATCTGGGACATGAAAAGATAGCTGCGGTAGTCGGCCTCCCAACCGGTGGAGGGACGGCGGGCGATAATATCGTAGCTGGCTTTAAACTGCGACTTCTCGGCGATGGGGAAAGAGAAGGCGATACGGGGCATGGCTACAATCTGGGGAGTATAGCGTTCGAAAGCCTCGGTACCCACCCTGCGGTCGGCGATGGCGGAAAGGCCTCGGGAAGTGTAGAAAGGAGTGGGTTTGCCGGAGTTACCATTGATGGCGGAGGTGTTGATCTGCTCGACACCGTCGGCGTTGTACCACTTGCCATCCATGTCGCGATAGCCCTTGATGACAGGCTTGCTGGCACCGTCGGCATTGGAGACCTGGTCCACATAGGGCACCCAGTCGTCGCCGGCATTGTAGAGGTACTGTGTGCCTCCACCAACGAGGCTGGGATCGGCCTTGAGGTCGGAGACCTTATAGGCTTCATAGAGCAGGTAGGGGTCCTTCATGACGTACTGGTTGCCGTTGAAGTAGTCGACACGGACACCGACGTTGAAGATAAGATCCTGGAAGTAGAACTTGTCCTGGATATAGCCAGCAGCGTAGATGGGCGAGAACGAGGGCAGGTAGCGATACTTGCCGTCGGAGGGGTTGAAGAACTTCTCGAGACTCCAGTTGGAACCATTGTACTTGGCACCAGTGTGGTCGTAGCCAGAATAGGAAACGTAGGGGTTGCCGCTGTTGAAGAGTTCGTCGGAGGAGAACATGTCAAGACCGCCGGCCTTGATGAAGTCCTCGGGCATATAGCGGTCGATGTCAATCCACGTGTACTCATCGATGGGGCTACCGTCGGTGTTGGTGAAGCCGTTGCTGATGAGGTAGTCGCGGAAAGCGCGGTCGAAATAGGTCTGCTGGTCGGCATCGAGCAGGCGGGCATAGTTCACGTAGAGCTGCGAACCGCGGAGTTCGTAGATGGGATTGTCGAAATCAAGCTGCGAGAGGTGAGTGTTGGTATTGTTACGCATGAGCGTCCAGATGGAGTAGGCGCCAGGGAGAGAATAGTAGGAGTTCCACTGCTGGTCGTACTGGAAACCGATTTCGAGGTCGTGGCCGAAGACGTCGGCAGAAGCCTTGGCAGAGAGGTAGAGGTAGTCATCCTGCGAGGCTGCGTAGGAAGCGCTCTGCACACCGACATTGGCAAGTCCATAGATGCTTCCGGGGGAGTCGCCGTTGAAGAGGCCTTTATACTGACGGATGTAGTCCATCTGGAAAAGGTTGCCACGGATATCCTGGAACTCGGGGCTTGTGAAGAGTTGCTCGTTGTAGTTGGCAAGAATCGGGTTGTAGATGCCACTGCCGGAGACGTAGGTCACATTGTCCTGCCAAGCACTCTGGACGTAAGCCCAGCGGGGGGTGCCGTAGTAGTCGTCGTAGGGTCTGAACTCGTAGCTCGGAGTACGCTCGGTGATGAACTTGCCAATGTAGCCATATTTGAAGATGTCGTCGATGCTGTTGCCGAAGTTCTCGTTGTAGCTCCTCGACGTGGCACGGTTGACCATGGCGGTGATATTATACATGACATTCTGGATGGAAGACTTCTTGCCTTCTTCATCGCCAGCAGGCTGAGCATCCTTGAAGCGCTGGGTGAAGTCGACAGTGAGAACCATGTTCTTGGACTCGCCGACCATGGCACCCTGGAGGGGCATGGTGAGGGGCGAGATGCTGGCACTGGGGGAATGGGTGGCGCCAAACTCGCCGGTCACAACCAAACTGGTGTATTCCGAGAAGCGGAAGTCGAGGGCACCCTCGAGGGCGACCTGATAGGTCTGCAAATCGGGGACACGGCTGGCAGAAGTGAAGTCTTTCGAGGTGAGACGCGTGATCTCATGGAAGGAGTTGCGGCGGAGCAACGTCTCGGCGGTATAGTTGGTGCCGCCGGTGAGGGGGTCGTAGGCGATGGGATGCTCCTCGAGATACCGGACGATATCGTCCTTGACAACCTGATATCGATAACCTTTAACACGGTAGAAGGGCGAGTTGCGATAGGTGCCCTGGCCGGTGAACCGGAAGCCGACGAGCGTACGGTCGCCCGTAACATTGCCGTCGCCGTCCTTGATGGGGACCTTGTAGACAGGTCCCGTCAAATACACAACGAGAGAGTTGAGAAGACGGTAGTCGAGCCAGCCTTCCCAACGTACCATGCCCTGAAACTTGCTCGTAGGAGGTTTCAGGGTGATAATCTGAGTACCGCCGATGGCCTCGCCGATGCTGGCAGGCGTACCACCGAGGATGACCTGGATTTCCTGGATGGCATCCTTGGGGACATTGATACCCGTACGCTTGCGGGCACCCCCCTGATAGGTGACCATGCCAGTCTCGCCACGGGCCGAGCTGGTACCACCGTCATTGAAACCCATACCACCGACAGCGGCGACGATGGCGTCGACCGACTGACCGGGCATGTGCTCGATGTCCTTCGCAGTGACGCGCTGGCCGGATTCAGGAGTACCCTTCTCGAAGATAGGGTCTCTTTCTCCGACAACCTCGACCACATCAAGGTTGGTAGCACTGGAAGTGAGCTGGATGTCGACAACAGTGAAACCCGAAGCCTTCACGTATACACCCGTGCGAAGATAGCGGGTGTAGCCTACCGAGGAGACCTCGACATCATAGTTACCAACGGTAAGACCCTTGATGGTATAGACACCATCGAAGTCTGTTGTTCCACCTTGCACCTGCTTACCGTCCTGCTTGACAATGACGTTGACAAAGGGAAGGGGTTCATTTGACTTCTTGTCGGTGATGGTGCCCTTCATCGTTCCTTGGGCGAGGGCACCCACCTCCGCAATCAGCAAGAGTCCGAATGTCAATAGTACTTTTCTAAACATTCTCATTGCGTTTACATGTTAAGAGTTTATTGATTTTATTGATTTATTCCGTTGATATAATTGTTTGTCAGGATTACCTGTCCGACCACGGCCTGACGCAAGTCGAAAACCGGATGGGCGTCAGGGGTTTCCTCGACCGCCACGGGTTCATACCTCTTGTCCTTCTTTTCCCTGGCCGGACGCCCGGCAGGAGGTTCCTGCCAGCCAACCTCGGAGGAGGACAGTCCGTCGTCGGTCGTCGAGACAAAGTCGTCACTGAAGTCGTAGTCGGCACCACCCTGCTCCTCGCCAAAGCTGTCCGCAGGAGTGGCGGCGACAGCAGCAAGACCTTTCTTCACCTTGGAAGAGAGCGATACTCCGATGGCGATCGTAATCAACAGTATGGTGCCGATACTCATTCTTGACGTGTTTTGCCTATTTAACAACCAATATATATTGTTCTATTAATTGTTTACTTCTCGATGAGAGCGGATTTTTTCTCCTTGCCGGAAATCTCGTAGACCACGGCGCAGGCAATGCACAGCGACGAGAACACACCGACAAGCACACCCACGAGGAGGGCGAAGATAAATCCACGGATGACCTCGCCGCCGAAGATGAACATCATCAGCAGGGTGACAAACGTGGTGCCGGAAGTGTTGACGGTACGGGCCATGGTGGAGTTGATGGCATCGTTCATGTGGGTGATGAGGTCACGCTTGGGATAGAGCTTGCGATACTCACGCACACGGTCGAAGATAACCACGGTAGCGTTGATAGAGTAACCGATAACGGTCAGGACTGCCGAGATGAAGTACTGGTCGACCTCAAGGTTGAAAGGCAGCAGGCCATGGAACAGGGAGAAGACTCCGATGACGAGCAGGGTGTCGTGGGCCAGAGCGGTGACCGAGCCGATACCGAAGCGCCAGCTGCGGAAGCGGACACCGATATAGACAAACATAACCAGCAGACCACCGAGCACAGCCCAGATGGAATGAATCAGATTGTCGTGGGCCACACCTTTGCCGAACTGGTCGGCCTGGATGATACCGAGGGGGTTGGTGTCCGTCGACTTGAATTCATCGAGGCTGATAGGATTGGCGTAATACTTGCTGACGCCGGCATAGAGTTTGCTGACGATGGCGTCCTTGACCTCATCGCCATCCTGGTCAATCATATACTTGGTCGTGACCTTGAGCTGGTTGGAAGGACCATAAGTCTTGACTTCGGGAGCCTCCTCGAACTGGTTGGCGAGGGAGCTACGGACATCAAGCATATTGACTTCTTTGTCGAAACGAATCACATAGGTGCGGCCTCCGGTGAAGTCGATACCAAAACTCATTCCGCGGAACGACAGGCTGACAACACCAATAACGATGGCCACGCAAGCGATGGCATAGAACATCTTGCGTTTGCCGAGGAAATCGATATGGACATCGCGCAGGAAGTTCTCCGAGAAGGGGAAGGAGAAGTTCATCTTGCGCTTGTGCTTGAGGTTGGAGTCAATAATCAGGCGGGTGATGAAGATGGAGGTGAACATGGAGGTGACGATACCGATGCAGAGGGTGACGGCGAAGCCCTGGACGGCACCGGAGCCGAACATAATCAGCACAATACCCAGCAGGAAGGTGGTCACCTGACCGTCGATGATGGCGGAGTAGGCGTTTTTGAAACCATTCTCGACAGCATTGGAGAGGCTGGAACCGGCGCGCAGTTCCTCCTTGACACGCTCGTAGATGATGACGTTGCCGTCGACAGCCATGGCCATGGTCAACACGATACCTGCGATGCCGGGCAGCGTGAGCACAGAGCCGATGGAAGCGAGCACACCAATAAGAAGGAATACATTAGTAATAAGGGCTGCTACAGAGACCCAGCCGGCACGGTTGTAGAAGACAACCATGTAGATCAGCACAACGACGAAAGCGAGGATGAACGACCAGAGGCCGTTGCGGATGGACTCCTGACCCAGCGAGGGGCCGACGACAGCCTCGGAAACGATATTGGCCGGGGCGGGGAGCTTACCGCTCTTGAGGATGTTGGCAAGGTCCTTGGCCTCGTCGAGCGAGAAGTCGCCCGTGATGGAGGAACGGCCACCGGCAATCTCGCCGTGGACAACGGGGGCGGAATAGACCAGGTCGTCGAGGACGATGGCAATGCACTTGTCCTTGTTCTCTCCGGTGATGCGCTTCCATTCGCGCGCGCCCTGGCTGTTCATAGTCATAGAGACTTCGCTCTTGCCGTTGCTGGAGAAGTCCTGACGGGCATCGGAGACATAGCGTCCGTCGAGAAGGGCGGAGCCGTCGCGGGTCGTAATCATGATGGCATACAGCGTGTAGATGTCATTGCCCTGGAAGTGGTCGTCGGCCTTGTTGGACCAGAGGAACTTCACAGAGCGGGTGTCGAACACCTTCTTCTCGGCAGCCTGGGCCAGCATGGCGTCGATGGCAGCGCGGTCCTTGTCGTGAGCCAGACCCACGATGGGACCGGAGACCGCCTGGCCGGCGTTGTTGACATAGGGCATCAGCTTGGCAAAGAGAGGATGCTCTTTCTCGAAGTTCTCATCGTTGGTGTTGGCGGAGGCTCCGACGTGGTCGACAGCCAGTTGGTCGACGAGGGAAGCGCTGTCGGAGTTCTCGGCGGCGGTGTCGGTCTCCACTTTGGCGCTACCTCCGGCGATGGAAGCCAGATATTTGTCGGCAGCCTCGAGGAAGGGAAGGGCCTCGGCGTTGTCGTAGGTCTTCCAGAACTCCAGCTGGGCAGTACCTTTAAGAAGTTTGCGTACGCGTTCGGGGTCTTTCACACCGGGCAACTCGACGAGGATGCGCTCGGAGGCGCTCAGCTTCTGGATAGTGGGCTGGGCAACGCCGAACTTGTCGATACGCTTGCTGATAATCTGATAGGTGCGATCGTAGGCGTTGGAAGCCTCTTCGCGGACAGCCTTGATGACGGCGTCGTTGTTGTCACCCATCTTTATTTTCTCGCGGAGGTCGCCGCTGCTGAAAATCGAAGCAAGGGAGACATTGGGGTCGAGGGCGACGATTTCGTCGTAGAAGAGGGAGACGAAATCGCGGTTGATGGTCACTTTCTGCTTGGCGAGAGCGTTGTCGACAGCCTTCACGAAGGTGGGGTCGTTGGCGTTGGTGGTGGCCAGCGCGCGGACGACATCGACGGTGGAGACCTCGAGCATCACGTTCATACCACCCTTCAGGTCGAGGCCGAGGTTGATTTCGCGGCCCTGACACTCGCGGTAGGTGTAGCCGAGATAAACCTTCTCAGTAGCCATGGAGTCAAGGTAGTGAGCCTCACGGGCATTCTTGAGGGAATCGGTGACCATCTGGACCTCGACATTGTCCTTCGCCCTGTCGGCCACCATCTTCTTCACCGGCTCACTGTTCACATAGTTTTCGGCATCCTTTCTGGCATTGCTCTGCACAATGCTCGTCACAACCGTGAACGACAATTGGAACAAACAAACCAGAGCAAACGCCCACGCTAAAAATTTGATAAGTCCTTTATTCTGCATACTTTATCTATAAATTTATGTTTTTTATTATATTCACTTTGAATGTGCAAAAATAAGAAAAATAATTGACATGGCAAACAAATTCCAAAAAAAACATGTATCTTTGCACAAAAATTATAGAGTTACAGCAAGATATGAACGAAAAAAAATCACTGACACTCAAAGAGTGGGCCGACGAGGACAAACCACGCGAAAAGATGCTCAGCCACGGCAAAAAAACACTGACGAACGCCGAGCTGATAGCCATCCTGTTGCGCAGCGGCCTGAAGGGGAAAAGCGTTGTCGAAGTAGCCAAGGAGGTGCTGGCTCGCACAGGCAACAGCCTGACATCCCTTTCGCAGATGGAATTCAACCAGTTGAGCCCCATAAAAGGCGTGGGACCTGCCAAGGCCACGACCCTCATGGCCGCACTCGAACTGGGTTGGCGCATGCACAGCGAGATTGGCGACAGCAACGAGTTGATAATCAACGACAGCACAGCGATGTTCAGATACATGGCCCCAGTCCTGGCCGACCTCGACCACGAGGAGTTCTGGGCCGTTTATGTTAGCAACCGATGCAAAGTGCTTGGCCGTCAGCGCATCTCCGTCGGCGGACTCACCGGCACACCTGTCGACCTCCGCATCCTCTTCCGGGGTGCCATCGAGTGCAAGGCAGTGAGCGTCATGGTGGCACACAACCACCCTTCGGGATTGCTGCGTCCGAGCCGCGAGGACAGGGAGGTGACAGGAAGAATTCTCGAAGGAGGGAAAACCCTCGACATCAAACTCTTGGAACACATCATCATAGCTATCGGACCTTCGGGGAAGGCCGACTACTTCAGTTTCAAGGACGAAGGGCTGCTATAGCGTCAACTCCACGCTCACAGAGTCCATCTGTCCACCCAGCGGTGGGTTCATCTTGTAGACCTTCACCCTCACGCTTCCGATGGCGTCGAACTCTGACTTCACCCTCTCCCCCACCCTGCGGGCTACATGCTCCAGCAGGTTCGAGGGGACAGCCATCTCCTGCTTCACTACATGATACACATCCAGATAGCTCACCGTATCTCCTATGTTGTCAGATACTTCCGCGCGACTGGTGTCCACCGAGAACTCCATGTCCACGCGGAAGTGGGTGCCTATCGTCCGCTCCTGGTCGAAACAACCATGGTGCGCATAGAAGCGCATACCGTTTATTGCAATGTTTGCCAAGATGTTATGGCTTATATGATATTGTCAAACTGGTGCAGGAAGCGCAGGTCGTTCTCAAAGTAGAGGCGGAGGTCGCGGATCTGGTACTTCAGCATGGCCATGCGCTCCACGCCCATGCCGAGGGCGAAGCCTGTATACTCCTTGCTGTCGATACCACAGGCTTCCAGCACGTTGGGATCCACCATGCCGCAGCCCAGGATTTCCAGCCAGCCTGTACCCTTGCAGATGTTGCACCCCTTGCCGCCGCAGATGTTGCACGAGATGTCCATCTCGGCACTGGGTTCAGTGAAGGGGAAGTAGCTTGGTCGCAGGCGTATCTGTGTCTGCTCGCCGAACATTTCCTTGGCGAAATAGAGGAGCGTCTGCTTGAGGTCGGCAAAGGTGACATGCTTGTCCACATAGAGAGCCTCCACCTGATGGAAGATGCAGTGGGCGCGGGCGCTGATGGCCTCGTTGCGGAACACACGGCCTGGAGCGATTATGCGGATGGGGGGCTTGTGGGTTTCCATCACACGCACCTGCACCGACGAGGTGTGGGTACGCAGAGCCACCTCCTGCTTGCCCTCTTCTTTTTCCACGAAGAAGGTGTCCTGCATGTCGCGCGCCGGGTGGTCGGGCGGGAAATTAAGCGCGGAGAAGAGATGCCAGTCGTCCTCAATCTCGACAGACTCCACCACTGTGAAGCCGATGCGGGCAAAGATTTCGGCTATCTCGTTCATGGTCACCGAAAGCACGTGACGGCTGCCGCGGCCCGCCAGTTCGGCCGGCAGCGTCAGGTCGTGGCGCACGTCGGCATCCATCTTCTCTTCCACGAAAGCTTTGAACTCCTCCACCTTGGCCATAGCGGCGTTTTTCAACTCGTTGAGGGCGATGCCCATCTCTTTCTTCTGGACGCCCGGCAGCGCTTTGAACTGCTCGAACAGCTCGTTCATCACGCCCTTGCGGCCAAGAAAACGCACACGGAACTTCTCAATCTCCGCCGCCTTGTCCTGGAAGTCCTCCACACGGGCGGCACGAATTTCGTTGATGTACTGCGAAATAAGGTCTTTCAACATATATCTATACTACGTTTTTTTATTTTCTCTCTGCTTTTCCGCCATAGCTGTCGCCATCCACGACGGTCACCTTCTCAATGACCACATCCTCCAACGGACGGTCGAAACGGTCGCACTTCACGGCGGCAATGGAATCCACAACCTCCATGCCCTCAACCACTTCGCCAAAGACCGTGTAGTCGCCGTCGAGATGGGGGGTGCCGCCCACGGTGGTGTAGGCCTGCCGCTGCTCGGACGAAAAATGCTTGCCGTAGCGTTGTTCCATCATGGTAAGCTCGGCCTCGCTCCACACACGACCCTGCACAATATAGAACTGCGAGGAGGACGACTCCTTCAGGGGGTTCACCATGTCGCCCTCGCGGGCAGCGCAGAGCGCACCGCGCTTGTGGAAGAGATGGTTGCGGAACTCCGCCGTCACATGGTAGCCCAACGAGCCGTCGCCCAGCATCTTGCCCTTCGGCGCACCCTTTGAATTGGGGTCGCCGCCCTGAATCATGAACTGTGCAATGACGCGGTGGAAGAGCAGGCTGTCCAAGGTGCCGTCGCCGACCAATTTAAGGAAATTGTTGCGGTGCAAAGGGGTGTCGCCATATAGCCTGAGTACGATGGTACCCTTGTTGGTCTGCATCGACACATAGGCGTCCTTTTCCGTATTTTCCACCTGATTTACAGGCTTCTGCGTACATCCCATAAGGGTCGCAATCAAAAAAAATGTCAAAAAATATATCTTTTTCATTTGAATATAGAATATTTTTCCTAATTTTGCACTGCAAAAATAAGAATAAAAAAAGAAACAAAGAGCAAAAAATCATAGTTTTATGAAGAAAAAAAATCTTCTTCTTTCCGTCGCACTGTTTTTCAGCATCTTACCGTTAGCCCTTTTCTCCGGCTGCGACAAGGACACCAACTGCTATTTGGACGTTGAAGTGGTCGGCGAAGCCACCGTGAACCCAAATTCCGGCACCGTCGTCTCCGGCGCTCCCGTCGAAGGCGCCGTGGTGGAAATCTACCAGGACGGAGGCTCGGTATACAACAGCGGCATCACCGGTGGCGACGGTGTATACTCCACCTATTTCACCGCTCCCGCCATCGTGAAAATCAAAGCCGCCTACCCGCTGCCGACCGGAGGCCAGCTCCGTGGCGAGACCTCCGTGCGCTTGCGCGAAGGCGAGACGCTCTCCGCCAGAATCACCCTGAGCAGCCAAGTCTACTTCTAACCACCTAACCATCATAGACCATGGTATTTAAGCCCACCGAGGAAGACCTCGCCCAGCTCGAGGTTCTTGGTCTCACCACCGATGCCGTCCAGCAGCAGATAGACCGCTTCAAGAGCGGTTTTCCCAAAATGCATCTCGACGCTCCGGCCACCCCCGACAACGGAGGCATACGCTGCCTCGACGACAAAGACATCGCCCGCTATGAGAAAGCCTACCGCATCCTCGGCAAGGACAAGAAGGTGACGAAGTTCGTCCCCGCCTCGGGTGCCGCAACGCGTATGTTCAAAGACCTTTACGCTTTCGCATCGACCTATTTCGGCGTGGCGGGCAACTTCGAGAAAGAATACCCCGAAGTGAAACAGTTCCTCGAACACCTGCGTTCTTTCGCCTTCTACAACGACCTGAAAAACTGCATGCTGCAATCCGACCTCGACATCGAGGAATACATGCAGCGCGGCGACTACAGCACCGTCATCAACTTCCTTCTCAAGGAACAATACCTCGGCTACGGCAGTCTGCCCAAAGCCCTCCTCAAGTTCCACCGCTACGGCGAGGTGCAGCGCACTCCGCTGGAGGAACACATTGTCGAGGGCGCACTCTATGCCCGCAACGCCGACAGCACCGTCAACCTCCACTTCACCATCTCGCCAGAGCACCGCAAGGCCTTCCGCAAAAAAATCGCCGAGGTGAAACAATACTACGAAAGCACCTTCGGCATCAAGCTCCGCATCACCTTCTCCGAACAGAGACACTACACAGACATCATCGCCGTTGACGAGCAGAACCAGCCCGTGCGCGACGACGAAGGCCACCTTGTCTTCCGTCCCGGCGGCCACGGGGCGCTCATCGAAAACCTCAACGAGCAACGCGCCGATCTCATCTTCATCAAGAACATCGACAACGTGGTGCCCGACTGGATGAAGCACACCACTGTCATCTACAAGCAGGTGCTTGCCGGCATGCTCCTCGACCTGCGCGAACGCCTCTTCGAAGCCCTCCGGACCCTCGACGCACACCCCGACGCCAAGACCCTTGCCAAGCTCATCCGTTTCGCCAAGGAAGAGTTAGACATCATGGTACCAGAGAATTGCGATGCCAGCACACTGCATTCCCTCCTCAACCGCCCCATGCGCATCTGCGGCATGGTGAAAAACCAGGGTGAGCCTGGCGGCGGACCCTTCTACACCATTGATTCCATGGGAAATAGAACCCTGCAGATTGTAGAGTCGGCCCAAATCAACCACAAGGACCCGCAGCAGGAGAGCCTCTTTCAGGCCTCGACCCACTTCAACCCCGTCGACCTCGTCTGCAGCACCAAGAACTACCGTGGCCGCTACTTCGACCTGCGCCAGTTTGTCGACCCCCAGACGGGATTCATCAGCAAGAAGAGCAAGGGGGCACTCACCCTCAAGTCGCAGGAACTCCCCGGCCTCTGGAACGGCGCCATGGCCCGTTGGATCACCCTCTTCGTCGAGGTACCCGTGGCCACCTTCAACCCCGTCAAGACTGTCAACGACCTCCTCCGCAAGGAGCACCGCGAAGGCTGACACCCCTCTTCCAAAGGCACAAAAAAGCCGACAGGGCGACAGAAAGAACAACCACCACAAAATCAACCCCTTGCAAACAACCGCAACGTTTTTGCAGGGGGTATTTTCGTCCATACGTAAACAACTGGTAATCAGCATTCAAGAGCCACCATCTTCTTCCCCTCTTCCTCCCCTCCTCTTCCCCTCCTCCTATCCACCCCTGCCATGGTAGAAGATGGTAGGGCGCGAGGACGATGGACGGAGGGACGTGACATGTGGCAGATGCATCCCGTTTGGCACAAAATTTGATTGCCGGAACAATAAAAGGTGGGCGACACACGTTTCCCCCAAAACAAAAAAAAACACAGAACAAAGACAAACATTCAAACGACATGAGCAAGAAAAGCATTACGATTATCGCCATCGTGGCCGTGGTGGCCATCGTGTTCCTGTGGGGCGTGGGCGTGAACAACGGCCTGGTGACCCGGGAGGAGAACGTCAGCAAAGCCTGGAGCCAGGTGGAGAACGTCTACAAGCGCCGCATGGACCTCATCCCGCAGCTGGTGAACACCGTGCAGGGCGCGGCGAACTACGAGAAGAGCGTGCTGACCGAGGTGACCAACGCCCGCACCGGCGTGGAGAGCGCAAAGGTGGACCCCTCGCAGCTCAGCGAGGAGCAGATCAAAGCCTACCAGCAGGCGCAGGACAAACTGGGCAAGGCCGTGGCCAGCACCATCAAGGTGACTTTCGAGCGCTACCCCGAGCTGACGGCCACGGCAGGCTTCCGCGACCTGCAGACGCAGCTCGAAGGCACAGAGAACCGTATCACCGTGGAACGCAACAAATTCAACGAGGCTGTGCAGCAGTACAACACCAAGCTGCGCCGTTTCCCCACAAGCCTCATCGCCGGCATGCTGGGCTTCGAGAAGAAGGGCTATTTCACAGCGCCCGAAGAGGCGGCAGAACCTGTCGAGGTGAAGTTTGACTTCTGAAAATGAAGAGACTACTGCTGTTCCTCCTCCTGCTGCCCTTGGCGGCGCAGGCGCAGTGGCTGCCGCAGAAGAGCGACCGCCTGGTGAACGACTATGCACGGATGCTCTCCGACAGCCAGCGCGAGACGCTGGAACGCCGCCTGGTGGCTTTCAACGACTCCACGTCGAACCAGCTTGTCGTCGTCATCACCCCCACCCTCGGAGGCGACAACGAAAGTGCAGTGGCGCAGCGCATCGGGCAAAGTTGGGGCGTGGGGCAGAAGGCTTTCGACAACGGACTGGTGCTCCTCGTCAAGAGCAAGAGCCAGGAGGAAAACTTCGGCGCCGTGGCCATCGCCACGGGCTACGGCCTCGAGGGGGCGCTGCCCGACATCGCCTGCAAGCACATCATCGACGAGGAGATGATTCCCGCGCTGCGCGAAGGCGACTACTACCGCGCCATCGTCAACGCGCTCGACGTCATCGAACCCATCGCCAGCGGCGAATACAGCTATGCGCAGTATCGCGCCCGCGAACGGCGCAACACCCTGGTGGGCAGCATCGTGGCATTGAGCCTCGTCGCGCTGGCGGTCTACTTCATCGCCCGCTATGCAAAGAACCACCCCGACGAGTTCAACAACAACAACGGTGGCGGTGGCACCGGCGGCGTCTTCTTCGGCGGTTTCCCCATCGGCTTCGGCGGCAGCCGAGGCAACTGGGGTGGCGGTGGCTTCGGAGGAGGCTTCGGAGGCTTCGGAGGAGGCGGTTTCGGCGGAGGCGGAGCGTCGGGACGTTTCTGAAGACGAAAAAAAATTTGCACAGATGAAAAAATGTTAGTATCTTTGCAGCACGTTTGTTTTGGCCGATAAGCCAATTACAAACTGACAATCAAGGATATAAACAATAAAAAAGTATACACCATGGGTATCAATGCTAACAAAAAAGTGAAGAGAAGAAAAGTCCGCATCAACGGCAACAAGAACTCCACGAACAACTGGGGCATCACCGCCGCTGGCTGGAACGCCGTCCACAAGGCCATCATCAACGCCGAGGACTAAGACTCATCCTTAAGAGATTGAGACAATCAATGTTGAGAGCCATGTTCCAGGCATGGCTCTCCATTTTTTTTGTTCATTGAGACCGGTTCCTTTTTAACCTTCAATTCTCGATTTCCCATGAAACAGACCACACTCTGCTATATCGACGACGGCGCGCGCTACCTGATGCTGCACCGCGTGAAGAAGAAAAACGACGCCAGCCACGGCAAGTGGATCGGCGTGGGTGGCAAGTGCGAGGCCGACGAGGCGCCGGACGAATGCATGCTGCGCGAGGTGCGCGAGGAGACAGGCCTCACCGTCACCCTCTGGCGCTACCGAGGCATCGTCACCTTCATCTCCGACACGTGGGACAACGAATACATGCACCTCTTCACCGACACCGAGTGGGACGGCGAACCCGACCAGATCAACGACGACGAGGGTACCCTGGCCTGGATACCGAAAGCCGACCTGCCTCTCGCCGACGGTGCCGGCGACCCCTCCATCGCCCTCGGGGAAGGTGACAAGATATTCCTCCGACTGCTGCTGGACG
>JAFVAM010000061.1 GCA_017480525.1 Bacteroidales bacterium
ATGTGGTGCTGCAGAGTGTGCTGCCGCTGGTGAACCTATATCTCTTGAAGATGCTCATCGACGAGATTACCGTCATTGTGGCCGCACATGGAGATTTCCCACTCGGCACTTCGGATGTCTACACCTTCCTCTGGGCCATGTGTGCCGTTTTTCTGGCCAACCGCGTGGTTTCCGCGCTCAATGGAGTCAACAACGACATCCTCGGTCAGCGGCTGGTGGACTATGTCAGCGACCTGATGCAGCGGCAGTCGGCGCGGCTCGACATGCAATACTACGACAATCCCTCCTACCACGACACCCTGCATCGTGCGCAGCAGGAGGCTTCTTTCCGTCCGCTTCAGATTTTGAACAACATCATGGCGCTCGGCGGCTCGATAATATCGATTGCCGGCGTGGTGGTCATGTTGACGGAAGCCTCATGGTGGGTCATCGTGGTGATGATTGTCGCCGTTGTGCCGGGATTTGCCGTGCGTCTCTACAAAGCACGGCGCATCTACCGTTTCCGTCGCGAGAATACGCAACTCTACCGCCGCACATCCTACTACGGTGCCATCCTCACAGCCCGCGAGTTTGCCAAGGAACTTCGCACCTACAATCTTGCCAATCTCATCCGCGGCCGTTTTGTTGAGGTGAGAAAAAAACTGGTGGACAGACTTTTGTCAATCTCTCGACGGCTCGGAATGTTGGATGTACTCTGCGCCGCAGTGGAGATGGTGGCCATGTTTGCCGTGGTCTCGCTGCTCATCGGCCAGGCCTATGGGGGAGCCATCACCATTGGCTCGTTCGTGATGCTTTTCGAGGCTTTCCGTCGTGGTCAGGGCTATCTGTCGTCGCTGGTCGTCGCCATTTCGGGACTATACGACAACCGTCTGTTCATCGGAAACCTCTTTGAATTTCTGGAACTTGAACCTGCCATCAAGGCTCCCGCAGAGCCGCTCCCCGTTCCCGACGACATTCGTGAGGTGGAGTTTTGCAATGTCTCATTCCGCTATCCCGACATGGATCGCGATGTGCTTAGCGGTTTTTCTCTCCGTGCCGAGCGTGGCGAGGTGGTGCGCATCGACGGACGCAACGGCTTCGGCAAGTCGACCTTGGTGAAACTTCTTCTCCGCCTCTACGACCCGCAGCAGGGCAGCATCCTCCTCAACGGCATTGACATCCGCCGCTTCGACCCGGCCGAGTTGCGGGCGTCGATGGGTGTTCTTTTTCAGGACTTTGCCCGATATTTCCTCTCGGTGGAGGACAATGTGGGCTTCGGCGGTGCCGGAGAGGAGGCTTCGGTCGACAGAGCTCTTGCGCTTTCGGGTGCTGCAGCTTTTGTCGATGCTCTGCCCCGAGGGAGGAAGACCCAGTTGGGGCGGATGTTCGACGGCGGTGCGGAGCTGAGCATGGGGCAGTGGCAACGCCTCGCGCTGGCGCGGGCGCTGGACGCCGACGCGCCGGTGCTGGTGCTCGACGAACCCACAGCATGGCTCGACATCGAAGCCCGCCAGCAGTTGGCGGAGACCATCCGCAACCTCCAGTCGCAAAAAATTGTCATTCTCATCACCCATTCCCAGTCCTTCGACATCTGACGGCCCGTGGGTCACTTTTTTTTTCGCGCGCGTACAATATTTGATATTTACGTGCGTTTAGAAAATATAATTGTAGATTTAATAACCTTTTTCAGAACAGTAGAAATTCATTATGACCTATACATTGCAGGAAATCAATACCAAGGCCTACGAGGGCAACTTGATATTCCTTTATGGCGACGATTCCGCCGAGCGCAGCCTTCCACTCGGCAAGCGAGAGTTGGAACTGGTGAACCAGCGTCGCACGCAGGCAGGCCCCGACGACAAGGTGGAGAAGGATTTTGTCGTTGCGTTCGACCGGCTGCCTTCGAGAATTTATTTCGTTTCTTTCGACAGTGAGCGCCCTGCCGCCGAGGTGCAGGAGACGCTGCGCCGCATGGCGGCCGATGTGCTGAAGCTTGCGGAGCGCGACCGTGCAAAACACCTCGCTCTTGCCGCCACCGGCACCCTGCCCGAAGAGGTTGCTGCTTTTGTGGAGGGTCTGACGTTGGCCGACTACAGTTTCGACCGCTTCTGCTCCAAGGAGCGTTTCCATGTCGAGCAGCTTGCTGTCAGCGCGATGTTCTTTTCGGAAGACGAGTTTGCCGCCCAGCAGCGACTGTGGAACCGCATCTTCTGGTGCCGCGAATGGGTGAACCTGCCGGTGGCCGACCTCAACGCCGCCACCTTCGCCGACGAGTTGAAATCTGTCGCCGAGGACCTGGAAGACGTGAAGTGTACTGTGATGGACAAGCGCAAGATTGAGAGCCTGCGTATGGGAGGTCTTTTGGCCGTCAACCGCGGCAGTGTGGACGAACCCCGCTTCGTGGTGATGGAATACGACGGAAGAAAGCTCGCCGCCAAGGAGAGTGATGTCGTTGTGGACGAGCAGCAGACAGAACAGCCTATCGTGCTGGTGGGCAAGGGAGTGATGTACGACACCGGTGGCCTCAACATCAAGCCCGACGACTATATGCAGGAAATGAAGAGCGACATGGCAGGCGCCGCCACCATGGCCAGTGTACTCTTTGCCGCTGCCGACAACCGCCTGCCGGTGCACCTCGTGGCCTTGCTGCCGCTCACCGACAACCGTCCCGGCTTCAACGCCTACGCCGCCGACGATATCCTGACCATGTACGACGGTACCACGGTAGAGATAGTCAACACCGATGCAGAGGGTCGCCTTATTTTGGCAGACGCCATTGCCTACGCCGTGAAGAACTATCATCCCCGCGTCATCATCGACGCCGCCACGCTCACCGGCGCCGCCGTCCGCGCCATTTCCACCTTCGGCATCGCCGCCATGCAGCAGAACGCCGGACGCGACTTCTCCATGCTCCAGTTGGTGGGCAACGAGGTATACGAGCGTCTGGTGGAATTCCCTATGTGGAAGGAGTACGACGAGCTAATCAAGAGCGACTTCGCCGACCTTCGCAACTGCGGCACCACGCCCCAGGCAGGCACCATTACCGCCGGCAAATTCCTGGCCCACTTTGCCAAGGATGTGCCCTACATCCACCTCGATATTGCTGGTGTGGCCTATTTCTCCAAGCCCCAGCACTACTACCGTGCCGGCGCTTCGGGCTATGGCATCCGTCTGCTCTACGCGTTCCTGCAAATGCAATAAGAAATAAAACACAAAACATTGCTTTATCAAATGGAAACCAAGAAAGAAGAAAAAAAAATAAAGGTTGCTATCACCCATGGCGACATCAACGGTGTCGGCTATGAAGTCATTCTCAAAACCTTCGGTGACAGCCGTATGTTTGACATCTGCACCCCCATCCTCTATGGCAGCACCAAGGTGGCCAGCTATCACAAGAAGCTCCTTGGCTCCATGCCGCAGGAAATGACTTTTGCGGCCATCAAAAGTCCCGAGGAGGCGCAGGAACGCAAGTTCAACGTCATCAATCTTGTGCAGGAAGAGATCAAGATAGACCTCGGCAAGAGTACCGAGGTGGCGGGTCGCTTGAGTAGAGAGAGCCTCAACCGCGCCTGCGAGGACCTCAAGGCTGGCAAGGTGGATGCCCTCGTGACGGCTCCCATCAACAAGCGCAACATCCAGGCTCCCGACTTCGACTTTCCCGGCCACACGGAGTATCTCTCCCATCAGTTTGGAGGCTCCAGCCTCATGTTCATGGTCTGCGACCGTATCCGCATCGGTATCGTGACCAATCATCTGGCCTTGAAGGATGTACCTGGATCGCTGACCCACGACCTCCTCTTCGAGAAGATACAGCTCATGAACCAGAGTCTCAAACGTGACTTTGGCATCACTATCCCCAAGATTGCCGTCCTTGCTCTCGACCCACATGCCGGCGACAACGGCGTTATCGGCGACTTCGACATGAAGGTCATCAAGCCCGTTATCGATGAGACCCAGTCCAAAGGCATCCTTGCCTATGGACCCTTCCCCAGCGACGGCTTCTTCGGCAGCTCGGAGTTCAACAAGTTCGACGGCGTCCTTGCTCTTTACCACGACCAAGGCCTCATCCCTTTCAAACTCATGTCCTTCACCGAGGGTGTAAACTACACCGCAGGCCTGCCCTATGTGCGCACCAGCCCAGCCCACGGTACTGGCTACGACATCGCCGGCAAGGACAAGGCCAGCGAGCAGTCCATGCGTTCGGCAGTCTATCTGGCCTGCAACATTCTTCGCAACCGCAAGGAATACGACGAGCTTACGGCCAATCCCCTGAAATAGCAAAACAAACAAAAAAGAAACAGACAAGGTTTTGAAGAAACTTCTCCTTATCGACGGCATGGCGGCGGTATACCGCGGGTACTACGCCATGAGCAACAACCCGCGCGTCAATTCAAAAGGCATGAACACCTCGGCGGCTTTGGGTTTTACCATGGCGCTCTACGACCTCCTGAAGACGCAGAAGCCCACGCATGTGGGTGTGGCTTTTGATCTTGCCAAGCCCACCTTCCGCCACGAGGCCTACCCCGACTACAAGGCCCACCGCGACCCTATGCCGGAGGAGATTGAGAGTAACCTGCCGTGGATTTTCCGCATCATCGATGCTTTTCGCATCCCGCAGCTCACCTGCGAGGGCTACGAGGCCGACGATGTCATCGGCACCCTCAGCCACGCTGCCGAGCGTGCCGGTTTCGACCAGGTGGTCATGGTGACCCCCGACAAGGATTTCGCCCAGCTCGTCACCCCCTGTATCTACATGTACCGACAGGGGCGTGGCAAAACACCCGACGCCATGCTTGGTGTCAAAGAAGTATGCGAGAAATATGGAATCGCCGACTGCCGCCAGGTCATCGACCTCCTCGGTCTTTGGGGCGATGCCATCGACAATATCCCTGGTATTCCTGGGGTGGGGGAGAAGACCGCCA
>JAFVAM010000062.1 GCA_017480525.1 Bacteroidales bacterium
CACCAATAGTCAGTGTCACCAGATTTGTACAGCCCTCGAATACAGGGTAGGACGAAGATCCCATATAGGTGCAGTTTGTGGCATTGAACACGACCGAGGTCAGGCCGCTGCAGCCTCTGAAGGCATAGTTTTCGATGCTGGTGACCGAGTTGCCAATGGTGACGGATGTCAGGCCACTGCAACCATAGAAGGCATAGCTTTCGATGCTGGTGACCGAGTTGGGGATGGATACGGAGGTCAGGCCGCTGCAGCCTCTGAAGGCATAGTTTCCGATGCTGGTGACCGAGTTTGGAATGGTGACGGAGGTCAGGCCGCTGCGGCCTGAGAAGGCTGATGGTCTAATGGTGAAAACCGAATAAGTATTGCCATTATATGTGACGGTTTCGGGGATCTCGACGCTGCCAGTGAGCCCTGATGGACAACTATACACCTGGGCATACGTGACACTACCATAAAGTATAGTTGAGTAAGACAGCGTCTGCCCCATGTATGTGTAACTGAAAGTGTCGGCATAAGCAGCTTGTCCTGAAATCAGGAGTATTGCAAATAAAAAGAGATTTTTTTTCATGATTAAGCCATTTTATTTATACTACGAAAATCTTTGATGGACATCGAACTGTTTGAGAAATAGTCATCGACCAGTTCTTCATAGTGAGAAATCTTTGTCTTGTCAAGCCTAAGGTATGGAGAATGAAGCCTGCACCATGAGAAATATAGATGCAACCGTTCCGTAAGCGCGGTTCGCATTTCATTGTCCGAACACCAATTATAGTACCTGCCTTTTAATCCATCGGTTTTTCTGGCAGATTCATGAATGAATACTCCAAATGGCGGTGCATCTTCCTCGGCTTTGAATGCTTGAATCATAGGAAGTCCGAATAGCAGGTTTTTCTTATAATCGTTATTCGAGGCAATTTCTTTACAAACCTCAGTGGTGATTTCTTCACCATGAGCCAATTCTCCCTTCGCAATCGAACCGCGTATGACGAAAAGGTGATTGCACGGGTCTGTATCAATAAAATAGGCAGAAAGCCTCTGAAAAATAGTATTAATCACCTTTTTAAGTTTTTCGATTTTATTTGTGGTAAGAAAAGCCCCGTCCATCAGAGGGTAGCATCGGACATCTCTATTCTCTTTTGCAGCCTCTGTACATGCCAAATGGAATCGCAGGATAAAATTGGCCGCTTTTTCAAACGACTCTTCCATTATACTTTTTGTACCCATAATGTCCACCCAGCAGACATAAGAGTCATTCGGAGAAAAGTTACTGGTGTCAACCATCAGATTTTTAGGTTCTAGTATACTCATTTAAAAATCCCTGAATACGTGTCGGGCGCAACTATTTTTTGCACGGCAGATTCCCGGAGTGACGTGCAGGTGAACAGTTTTTCTTACGCAAGGTACATATAAAAAAAGCGCGGGAATCTGCCACTTTGTTTATCCCGCCGTTTTAGGCCTTCGCATTGCCCGATTGTACAAGATAAACAATGCCGAAGCCCACGCATATTGGAATACATACACATGTACACCAAACCATGGACGTTGCACATTGTGTTATCGCGGTACAATCTGGAAGTTGCGAAGTTCAAAACGGCCGCAGATAAACGCTGTTACACGTCTCTTTCAATATGTCCTGTCGCCCGCCCTCCCCTCCGGCAGGACTGTTTTCGGTTGAAAACTTGTCAGCCCCGCTTTGGCTTCGGATGAAACGACGGTGCAAAGATATGAAAAAAAAACGGCCTGGCAAAATATTTCTTCCGTCGGTCCGGAAAAACAATAGGAGCAAATGGTTTATGACACCCGGCTCAAGCGGGGTCGACGTCGTAGATGACCGTCACGCCACTCCAGCCTTCCTGCTTGGCGAGGTCGTCGCCGATCTGGCGGATGACGCGTTTGGCGTCGGCGATGGCTTCGGTGCGCTCAAAGCGGAGGGTTATCTGCTTGAGGTACAGGCCCCGGATGCGGCTCACCAGAGGGTATTCCGGGCCGAGGACGCGGCCGGCAAAAGCGCCGCGCAGCTGCATGGCCATCCAGTCGGCGGCCGTGTTGAGAAGGTCGGCATCGCGGTGTTTGAGGGTGATTTCTATCAGGCGGAAGAAGGGCGGATAGCGGAAGACACGGCGTTCCTGTATCTGCTCGTCATAGAGGCCCTGGTAGTCGTTGTCCATCACATTGGCAATCACCTGGTGGTGAGGGTTGTAGGTCTGGATGATGACACGTCCGCCGCTGCCGTGGCGACCTGCGCGGCCGCTGACCTGCGTCATCTGCTGGAAAGCGCGCTCGTAGGAGCGGAAGCTCGGATAGTTGATGATGTTGTCGGCATTGATGATGCCCACGACGCTCACTCGCTCGAAGTCAAGCCCTTTGGTGACCATCTGTGTGCCGACGAGGATGTCGATGCGGCAGTGTTCGAAGTCGGAAAGGATTTCGAGGTACTGGTTCTTCTGCAGTGTGCTGTCGAGGTCCATGCGCGCCACATGGGTGTCGGGGAAGAGTATCTGCAGGTCCTCCTCGATGCGCTCGGTGCCGACACCGGCCATCTTCAGGTGCGTGGAGTGGCACTGGGGACACTCCTGCGGCACAGGGATGGAGAACCCGCAATAGTGGCAGCGGAGTGAATTGGTGGCCTTGTGGTAGACCAGCGACACATCGCAGTGCACACAGTGCGGCACCTCGTGGCAGTCGTCGCACTCCAGGCGCAGCGAGAAGCCGCGGCGGTTCTGGAAGAGGATGACCTGGCGCTTACCGGCCAGGGCCTCCTCTATGGCCTGCAACAGGGCCACGGAGAAATGGCCTTTCGTCTTGCCCTGGCGGTGGGCCTCCTTCATGTCGATGCATTCAACCTTCGGCAGAGCAAAGCCGCCATAACGTTTTGAAATCGATGCCAGTCCGTATTTTCCGTTTTGAGCGTTCCAGTAGGTCTCGACGCTGGGGGTGGCGCTGCCGAGCACGGTGCGGGCACCCCAGAGGCGGGCCAGATAGAGGGCGGCATCGCGGGCGTGGTAGCGCGGCGAGGGCTCGAACTGCTTGTAGCTGTTGTCGTGCTCCTCGTCGACAATGATGAGTTTCAGGTCGTTGAACGGAAGGAAGACGGAACTGCGGGCGCCGAGCAACACCCGATAGGCGCCGCAGAGGGTGCGGTGCCACACCTCGGTGCGTTCGCTGGCGCTGAAGCGCGAGTGGTAGACCCCCACCTTGTCGCCGAAGTATTTCCGCAGGCGATTGATGATCTGCGCTGTGAGGGCTATCTCGGGCAGCAGGAAGAGGGCCTGATGCCCCTGGCGGAGCACCTCGTCGATGAGTTTGATGTATACCTCGGTCTTGCCGCTGGAGGTGACGCCATGGAGGAGGAAGGTGCTGGGGGCGGCATCGTCCCCGGGCGACGCGGCAGGGGAGGAGAGGCGCTCGAAAGCGGCCTGCTGCTCGTCGTTGAGCTGTATGGCCGAGGGGGCGGCGAGCTCGGCGTCGCTGTAGTCCTTCAGCCGACTCTCCACGCGCTCCTCGATTTCGAGGATGCCGTTCTTGACAAGTGTCTGCAAGGCAGAACCCTGCGGCAGTTCTCGCTTGGCCACGGCCTCGCTGCCAAACCGCGAAAGCTGCATGAACTGCATCAGCACTTCCACCTGCTTGACACGCTTCTTGCGCTCCAGCTCGTCGAAGAGGGCGCGCTGACTGGCCTCGCCGGCATAGGCGGGCGCGAGGAGTACATAGGCCGACTTGCGGGGCGTGAAACGCTGGCGCAACTCCTCGTCCATGACAACAATCTCGCGCTCTATCATGCTGCGGATGAGCGGCATGATTTTCTGCACCCCGATGGCGCGGCTGATATCGACAAGGCGCATGACGGGGTGGGCGGAGAGCAGGTCGACCACCATGCGCTCATATTTGGTGAGGACGGAGAGGTCGCCGGCGAAGTCGGGGTGGATGGCCACGGCGCTCTCGCTGGCCAGTTTGAGGCCGGCGGGCAGTGCCACGGCCATGACGTCGCCCGGCGAACACATGTAGTAGCGCGCCATCCATTCCCAGAACTCCATCTGCCGCTCGGTGACGATAGGCTCGGTGTCGAGCACAGCCATGATATACTTCGACTTCCACTGCGGGGCCTGCTGGTGGATCCGGCGCACGACGGCGGAGTACATCCGGGCGTTTTTCGCGCCGAACTGCACCACCACACGCGCGCCCGCCACCACCTGCCCGTTGTACTCCTGCGGCACCCTATAGGTGTAGGTGCCAGGCAGATGCAGCGGCAGCAGCACATCGACATAGTATACCTGCGTCTCGTCCATAACAGGGTGCAAAGGTACGAAAAAAAATCCATACGTCCGCAGCCGTTTTGTTTTTCTCCCGCCGCCGGCAGCCCCTCTTTTCCGCACCCCCTCTCCACCAACCCCCCACCAAGCCCCAACCAACACCCTACCAAGTCCTACCATGGTAGGAGTTGGTAAGGCGTTGGTAACTGGTTTATAGGCAGTTGACACTTTTTTGATTTTTGGGCTTTCTATTCCGTTTTTTTTGTGTAATTTTGCATTCTGATTTTGTAAATAACAATGTACTAATTATGGATATTACAACCACACTCTCTCAGGCAGTTGCCGACGCACTGAAGAAACTCTACGGCATCGGGGCCGCGGCGGAAACCATCGTTTTGCAGGACACGCGCAAGGAATTCAAGGGCGACTACACGCTGGTCGTGTTCCCCTACGTGAAGCAGGCGCGCAAGGCCCCGGAAGCGGTGGCCGACGAGGTGGGCGCAGCGGTGAAAGAGAGCCTGCCGCTCATCGCGGGCTACAATGTCATCAAGGGTTTCCTCAACTTCGAGGTCGCGGACAGCTACTGGACCTCCTTCGTGGCCGGGAAGGCCGGCGACGAACGCTTCGGCCTGGCCACTGTCGACCCATCGGAGGCTCCCGTGGTGGTTGAATATTCATCGCCCAACACCAACAAACCGTTGCATCTGGGCCATATCAGGAACAACCTGCTGGGGTGGTCGGTGAGCCAGCTGCTGGCGGCCAACGGTGCCAATGTGAAGAAGGTGAACCTGGTGAACGACCGCGGCATCCACATCTGCAAGAGCATGTTGGCATGGCTGCGCTTCGGCAACGGCGAGACCCCCGAAAGCACCGGCATGAAGGGCGACCATCTGGTGGGCAAATACTATGTGGAGTTCGACAAGCACTACAAAGAGGAAATCAAACAGCTGATGGAGAGTGGGGTAGAGGAGGAGCAGGCCAAGAAGGAGGCCCCCTTGATGGTGGAGGCGCAACAGATGCTCAAGCGCTGGGAGGAGGGCGACCAGGAGGTGCGCGCCCTGTGGGAGAAGATGAACGGATGGGTCTATGCCGGTTTCGACGAGACCTACCGCCGCCTCGGCGTAGGCTTCGACAAGGTCTACTATGAATCGAACACCTATCTGCTTGGCAAAGAGCTGGTGCAGAAGGGTCTGGACATGGGCGTTTTCTATCGCCGCCAGGACGGCGCCGTGTGCTGCGACCTGACGGGCGACGGCTTGGACCAGAAGGTGCTGCTGCGCAGCGACGGCACGAGTGTCTATATGACGCAGGACCTCGGCACGGCTCAGCTGCGCCACAACGATTTCGGCGCCGAAAGGCTCATCTATGTGGTCGGCAACGAGCAGGACTACCACTTCAATGTGTTGAAACTCATCCTCGACAAGCTGGGCTTCGACTGGGCCGACAAGGTCTACCACCTCAGCTACGGCATGGTGGAGCTGCCCAACGGCAAGATGAAGTCGAGAGAAGGCACGGTGGTGGACGCCGACGACCTTATCGACGAGATGGAGAAGACCGCCGAGGAGATGAGCCGTGAGCACGGCAAGAACGACGAACTGGACGCCGAAGAGCAGAAGCACCTCTACCACATTCTGGCTCTCGGCGCACTCAAATACTTCATCCTCAAGGTGGACCCCACAAAGAACATGCTCTTCAACCCCGCCGAAAGCATCGACTTCAACGGAAACACAGGCCCCTTCATCCAGTACACCCATGCCCGCATCCGCAGCATCGTACGCAAGGCCGGCGAGGAGGGCGGTGCCGCGGCAGTCGGCGACACGGGGATGTCGCTCAACGAGAAGGAGAGGGGAGTGGTGAAGGCACTGCACGCTCTGCCGGAGACGGTGCGCCAGGCCGCAGCGGCCTACAGCCCCGCCATGGTGGCCAACTATGCCTACGACCTGGCAAGGCCTTCAACAGTTTCTATCAGGACACTCCCATCCTGCGCGAGAGCGATGCGGAGGCAAAACGCTTCCGCGTGGCATTGTGCGCCATGGTGGCCAACGCGCTGAAAAACACCATGGCCATCCTCGGTATCGAGGTGCCGGAAAGAATGTGAAAATCGCAAAACAAAGGATATGATCTACAAACAGACCCTCGCCACACCGTCGTACCTCTGCGACCGACACGACCGCCTGCATCCTTGGGCGGCCGTCAGGCTTTGCCAGGAAGTGTCTGAATATCACAGCAACAGCACAGGCATCGGATATGAGGAGCTGCTCAAGCAAAACCGTGCGTGGGTCATCGCGCGCGCGTACTATATAATATATAGGCGTCCTGTGGCATTCGAGAAGATTATGTTAAGTACGTGGTCGCGCGGCACCGACGGTCTGTTTGCTTTCCGCGACTATCTGATCGAGAGCGAGGCGGGCGAGAAGTTGCTGGCCGGGACCTCATATTGGCCAATGATAGACTTCGCGTCGCGTCGAGCCGTGCGCCTGAAGGATTTCGTCGCCGGCTACGAGTTCCACGACATCGACGCCACGGGCCATCCCAAACTCGACCGTCTGACGATGCCGCCGATGCCCGAGCCGGATTGCACACTGACGGCGCGCCACTCGATGATCGACCACACACAGCACGTCAACAATTCGGAATATGTCAAGCTTATGTTCGACGCGCTGGACGAAACGGAGTTCGACGTCGATCAGCCGTTCAGCCTCGAGCTGAATTTCCAGCACGAGACTCAACCCGGCGACACCGTCTCAGTTTCGCATATTCGGGACAATGGTGCGGCTTTTGTCCAAATATCGAATTCTCGTGGACTTAGCGTTGCAGCAAAAATCGAACATGTCTGAAATACCCGGCATTTTATCAATATCGGGGTTATGTTAAGTAGAATATTATTATACGCAGGTTTCGAGCTTGCGTGTCAATGGGTCTACACTACCGCAGACGAGATGTCTGCGTACAAGATTTTTTTACAGTGCGGCGGCGATAAGGGATTGTAGGTCGATGAGGCAGCCGCGTTTGAGTTGGCTGACACTGCCGTGGGAAACGAACTCGTCGGGAATGGCGAGGATTTTGATGTTGGCGC
>JAFVAM010000063.1 GCA_017480525.1 Bacteroidales bacterium
CACCTTTTTTGAAGCCGTTTTTCTTCACAATCGGGCTTCCACAGAAAACACATTTTTTTTGTTCATGAACTTTCAACGCTGCAACACGCTGATTAGTACACGTCATACAATGATTTCAGCCTACCAGTTGTCGTTTACCTCAAAAAACCTTATGTTTCATGGGCGTGGCTCTGATGGCATGCAGCCTTTTCATGGCCTGCGGTAGCGACAGCGACGACAACGATTCCACCGCCACCAGCGGCAATTCTGTCAAGGTGACCTTCGGCGACACCCAGTGGACCGCCACCAAAGGACTGCTCTACACCGGCACAGACGGCAACGAGCTCCGCATCTTCCAGACGGAAAACGAGATGCCCTTCTTCGGCCTGATGTTCAACGCCACTCCCGGCTCCTACCGGGGCGAGGCCTCCCTGCAAAACAGCAGCAGCGGCGAATACACCTACTATTCCTGGACCAACGAGGACATCTCCAACCTGTCCTATGCCGAGGAGGACTATTTCCAAGGTGGCGGCAACATCTACACCGGCGAATGGAAACCCGTCACGGCACAGCTGACCATCACAGCCTTCGATGCCAACGCGCTGACGGCCTCCATGACCCTCGTGTCGCACATGTACAACTACAAGATGTGGTACCAGGACGATGTGACCAACGCCGAGGACGCACCGACCAAGGACCTCAAAGCCGAAATCAACAACTACCAGTTCACCCAGTGGGATTAGTCTCCCCGCCACAAACAGCTGCCATCCCCTTTGCGACCACACCCCTGAGGCAGGGGAGTTGCCCGAAAGGGTGAGAGCTGGAAAAAGAAACACAAATCCGAAGCCCGCAAGGACGGCTCACCCAATGCCGACCTTGCGGGCTTTGGTACAATATGTCAACCATCTCCCCCTATCCCTGATGGATAGCCGACGCACACACCGCCTCCCCACCGTAGGGAGGAAGCTTGTGTGCTACGCGCACCCCTGTCAGAGGTTGATGCGCGGAGCGGACTTGGGGCGCGAGGTTTGGCTGTCGTCGGGTTCGGCGAGGGCGTCGAGACGGGCGATGACGCTGTCCTGGATGGACTGGTAGAGTCCCGGGTGGGCGGCATAGAAGTCGAAGGAGCGCTCCACGGCCTCGCGGGTGGTGTGGTGGCGCGAGAGGATGTCGTCGTAGGCCGCCAGCACCTCGGGCGAGAGGGCATCGTAGCGATACTGCGTCTCGACGGCGTAGAAACCTTCGAGGAGGTAGGCCTCGGTGAGGAAGGCGACCATGGCTGGGGCGTCGAGGACATCGGCCGGGCGGTCGCTGCGGCGGCAGGAGGAGGCTACGGCCACCGTCAGGAGCAGCAGCAGGAGGGACGTTTTCTTCATGTGTGGATGTGCTGGGGACGGAAGAAAAAAAGCAGGCCTGCAGAGGGTGCCGCAGACCTGCCAAAATGAACAAAAATTAAAACGTGTCTGTACAAATGCTTCTTTTTTTTCGATAAGCGGCAGAGCCAGGCTTATTTCTTCAGAGCGTTGGACAGAGCCTCGGCACCGGCTTTGATACCCTCGTTGGCCTTCTCGGCAACGGCGGCTTTGGCTTTCTCCTTGACGCAGTCGCCCAGGGCGGCCTTGACAGCGCTGGTGAACTTGTCGTTGTTCTGGTAGGCGGCATAGCTCTCAGCGATGATGCTCTTCATGCACTTCTCGATGCTGGCGGCATCGCCGTTGGCGCAGTTGCAGATAGCCTCGCCGGCCTCTTTGGCGGCGGCCATCAGGGCGGCGTCGGCATCGGCGTCGGAGGCGGCAACGGCCTCGACAGCCTGCTCGGCCTTCTGCTCGCAGCAGGCGGCGGCCTCAGTGGCATCGTTTTCGCACACGGTGTCGGTGGACTCGGTGTTGTTGTTTCCGCAGGAAACGGTCAGGGCGGCCACAAAAAGGGCGCTGCCGATAAACGATAAAACTTTCTTCATTGTTGTTTGATTTTTAATTTGTTATACAATTATTTCCTTTTTTAACCGAATGCAAAGTTACGACATTTTCCGCAATGGGGTTCAAAATGAATTCTTAAATAATGCTAAATGAACACGGAAGCCCCGTTTTTTGCCCCCCACACACAATAATTCGCCCCCGGCATGCGTTTCACCCATATAGAAAAAAAAGAAAAACGGACAGACATCATGAAACAGAACATAGCACTTGTCATGGGCGGCTACAGTGGCGAACACGACATCAGCATCGCCAGCGGCAACCAAGTGTTCGGCCAGCTCGACCACAGCAAATACAATGTATACAAAATCATAGTGGAACGCGAGGGATGGCAGTGGCAGAGCGGCGAATGGGGGGCCGGTGGCGTGTGGGTCGACGGCGAGCGCAAAGCCGTGGACAAGACCGACTTCAGCGTCGAGGACCGCTGCGGGAAGGTTCACTTCGACCTTGCCTTTATCATCATCCACGGCAACCCCGGCGAAAACGGCGTGCTGCAGGGCTATTTCGACATGCTCGGCATCCGCTACACCACCTGCGGCTTCTACACCTCGGCGCTCACCTTCAACAAAGGCTACTGCAACCCGGTGGTGAAGAGCTTCGGAGTGGTGAAGGTGGCGCGGTCGGTGCTGCTCTACAAGGAGCCTGCGGAGCGCAAGCTCGACGAACTGATGGGCGACATGGGATACCCCGTCTTCGTCAAGCCCGCCGCCGGCGGCAGTAGCGTGGCCACCACCAAGGTGAAGAGCCGCGAGCAGCTGCTCCCCGCCATCCGCGAAGCGCTGACGGAGGACCGCCAGGTGCTCGTGGAGGAGGCCATCGAGGGCCGCGAATTCGACTGCGGCGTGTTCCGCACCGCCGACGGCAAGAAACTCGTCTTCCCCATCACGGAAATCATCCCCAAGGGAGGCCACGAGTTCTTCGACTACGAGGCCAAATACCAGGGTTTCAGCGACGAGGTGACGCCCGCTGTGGTCGACGAGGCCATAGCCGACCACATACAGAAGGTCTCCTCGCGCCTCTATGACCTCCTCGGTTGCGCAGGCATCGTGCGCTTCGACTACATCTACAGCACCCGCGAGCAGGAGCTCTACTTCCTCGAAGTCAACACAATTCCCGGCCAGAGCGCCGAGAGCATCGTCCCCAAGCAGGCCCGCGCCATGGGCATCAGCCCCGCCGAACTCTACGAGATGAGCATCCAGGCGGCGCTGCGGGGATAGGCTTCGGCACAAAGCCGAAAGCCCTCAAGAGACCTTTCGGAACGACGCCGCCGCCATGATGCCATCGGCAAGCATCCGTCAGGACACCAACAGCGGAAACAGAACAGAAACAGGAACCCGACACGGAGTTCCTGTTTCTGTTTTGGAGGTCGCTTCCGGATTTGAACCGGAGTAGCAGGTTTTGCAGACCTGTGCCTAGCCCCTCGGCCAAACGACCTTTTCTGCTGTCAAAAGCGGATGCAAAGGTACGAACTTTTTCCGAACCGACCAAATAAATTTCAACATTTTTCCACAACAGCCACATTCACAAATATTTATTTTTACACCAAGCAATCTTTCCACCACCGCAAAAGAGGCGCGGCCGCCAACGGCGGCGCCTCTTTTGCGCACCCATCGTTCCAACCGCAACAACCCCTGCAAGACGGAACCTCCCCCCTGCCATCGCCGCACCATCGCCCTATCATCTCCTACCGTGGTCGGACTTGGTGCGGTGTTGGTAGGTAGATGGTAGGGAGTTGATACGGTGTTGATACCTTTCGTCTACTGGAAATCAACATGTTACATGTTCATTTTTCACCTAAAACACTCACAACATGGTAGTTATGGCGAAAAATCGGCACGTAACACACTGATTTCCAATTTTGGCATTGACGGCGAGAAAATTATTTTGCAGAGTGGTTTTTGTTTTGTATCTTTGCAGGGTGAAAAGATTGGCAGCATACGTCATAATCCTCTTGTCCACAGCGTTTTGCAGCTGCTGCAAAACCGACGGGGTGGACCCCCTGCGTCGGTCGCGCGTGGACGGGCTCAACAAGGAGGCCTTCGTGAACCGCTACCGCGACCCGCAGCGGAGCCTGGCGCTGTCGGACAGCGCGTTGCGCTATGTGCAGGACTCACTGCCGGAATACGTGGACGGCGAGCTGCGCGCCGCCAACAACAAGGCCTTCGCCTATTTCCTGACGTCGGACTACGCCGACGCCACGGAGATGGTGGACCTGGTGGACAAACTCGTCGGCCAGCACCGCCGCGAGACGCGCAACGGCGACATAGAGACAGTCATCGCGCAACTGCTGCGGGCCCGGCTGCTGCAGCGCAGCTGCCGCATCGCCGACAGCTACCGCCTGCTCTACAACATCGGCCGCAGCAGTATGCTCGAGAAAAACAGCGACAACCTCCTCTTCAACTATGCACAGACCGAGTACTACATCACGCTGCTGACGCTGAATTTCCACTACCGCAACGGCAAGGAAGAGGACGTGATGACCACCGTGGGCGAGGTGGAGGCGCGGCGCGGGAGCCTGAAGGTAGACTACGCGCAGGACATGGCGCTGAACTACGCCCTGGCCTACGGTCTCCAAAGCGCCGGGGAGAGCCTGCGGGCGTTGGACTACTGCTATGAGAACTTCGAGATACTGGACCGCCTGTCGCGCACCGCCCTGCCGGGCGACACCGCGTCGGCCTTCTGCCTCTACAACTATGCCAACACGCTGCAGATGGCGGCGATGATACACAAGAACATGCCGGGGACGGTGACGCCGGACAGTGTCCTCGCGCTCTACGACGAAGCGCGGCGCTGCTTCTTCGACTTCGGCGACCCCTACCAGATGCTGGGCGGGGTGACTTCGACGGCGCGCTACGCGCTGCTCATCGGCGACACCGCCGCGGCGCACCACGTGCTCGGCGAGTGGCGCGCCCTGAAAGGGGCATGGACCCCCTTCGCGGCTCCGAAGATGGAGGAGGGCTTTTTCGACGTGCTCATCCGCAGCGGCTACGCCCGCCACCCGGAGGAGAACCGCCAGTGGTACGAGCACCGCTGCGAGCTGCAGGAATACATAGCGCGCAACGAGGAAGAGGACTTCGCACTGCAGAACTCCCTCGACATGGCACACCGCCGCAGCAGCCTGATGACGGCCTTCGCCGTGACCCTCGGGGCGCTGCTGCTGGCGCTGGCGACGCTGACGGTGCTGCTGTGGGCGAGCCGCCGTCGCCTGCGGCGCGAGAAAGAACAGCTGCAGGAAGCCAAACGGCGCGACGTGGAGCGCATAGCCAACGTGGAGACCTGCCTCAGCGTGCTGCGCCACGACGTGAGCCCCTTCATGGGCTATCTGCGCAACCCCGCCCTGCCGGAAGAACTGCGCGGCGAGGTGTTGGAGCAACTGCTGCGCACCTTCGACAACATCAAGAACTGGACCTCGCTGTCCATCCCCACAGGCCTGGCTTTCCGCGCCAGCCGCTTCGCGCTGCAGGAGGTGTTCGACGACGTGCGCCGCCAGGTGGCGCCGCCGCACAACGGCGTGGAACTGCGCTTCATGCCCACCAAGGCCATACTCTGGGGCGACCGGCTGCTGGCCACCATCCTGCTCCGCAACCTGGTGAACAACGCCCTCCAGCACACCGAGCAAGGCAGTGTGAGGGTGGAGGGCGACAAGGGCGCGGAGGACGACTTCGTGGAGATACGCATCAGCGACACGGGCTGCGGCATGACGGCAGAGCAGCAGGAGAACCTCTTCAAGGCCGACCGCACCCTGGCTCCCGGCAGCGAGCACGGATTCGGGCTTATCCTCTGCCGCTACATAGTGAAGAAACACGACGACCATACCCGCCGGGGCTGCAAGCTGTGGGTGGAGAGCGAGCCGGGCACGGGTACGACGATGCACGTGCTGCTGGCGCGGGGGGAATCGCGACAAAAAGGAGAGACACACAAAGGACACACTCAAAGACAGAACGAAAGACCATGACGACAGAGAAAACAATACGCGTGATGATGGTGGACGACGAGCCGCTGATCCGCAAGGCCGTCAAGATGGAGATGAACACAAGGTCCACAGAGGTGGAATGCCACACGGGCGACGACGGCGCCACAGAGCGCCGCCGCGTGGAGATGACCGAGACTTTCGCTTCGGGGCCGCAGCTACTGGCCGCCCTCGAAGGCCTCGAAACGCCGCACTATGTACTGGTGGACATGGAGTTCCAGGGCGAACCCACAGGAGGGCTGCTCATCACACGGCGCCTCCACGAGCGTTTCCCGGAAGTGAAAATCATCATCTTTTCCGGCCGCTTCGACAATCCACTGCCCTCCGAGGAGCGGCGGCCGCAGCGCATCAACGAGATAGGCTCCGTCGTCATGGAAGCCCTGCGCCTCGGCGCCAGCGCCTTCGTCAGCAAGAACGCCGCCGGCGGCTTCTCCATAGAGAACATCATCCGCGCCATAGCCTGTCTGGAGCGTGGCGAACGCTTCTTCTTCAACTACCCCGTCATGCAGACCATGAAAGAGGCCGCGGAGCACTGGTTTGCACTGGTGGGACGGCAGGCCGCCATCGAGGTGAGCGAGCAGGAACGCCAACTGCTGCTGCTGGAAGCCGCAGGCTGCACAGCCAGCGAAATATCCTCGCGCCTGGGCGAAAGCGACAAGGCCATCCAGGAACACCAGAAAGACCTCTCGCAGCGCTTCGACATCGTCAACAAAAGTGCGGCGCGTGTGGCCAAAGCCTTGAGCCTCGGCCTCATCAGTCCGGGCGACATCAGGTTCCTGCCGCGGCCGTAGGCTGAAAGAGACACCAAAAGACACAAAACAAACTGTTTATTAATAAATGGATTAACCAAAAGGACCTATTTATGAAAAAAATTTTCCTGACGTTTTGCGCGCTGCTTGCCACGGCAACACTTTTTGCCAAGCCCGTCGACGCCACGACGGCCCGCCGTGTGGCGGAGAACTTCATGCGCCTCCACGGCATGGCGAACCCCGCGATGCTGGAGGACATCAGCGGCAAGACCCCCTATACGGCATTCTATGTCTTTGCCGCCAAGGAGGGCGGCTTTGTGCTGGTGAGCGGCGACGACTGTGTGGTGCCTGTGCTGGGCTACTCTGCGGACGACCTTTTCGACTGGCGCGACATACCGGCGCATGTGGACGAATGGCTGCGGGGCTACGAGGAGGAGATAGAGCGCGTGAAAGCCTCGACGGACAACGCGGCGGCAGAAGGCGGCCTCGTGGCGCAGCTGTGGGACGACCTGGGCATCGGCGTGGCCCCCGAACCGCTGCTCACAGCCTCCGTGGACCCGCTCCTCACCACCACCTGGAACCAAAGTCCCTACTACAACAACCTATGCCCCCTCTATACGGCAAACAACTCACGCTCGGTGACGGGCTGCGTGGCCACGGCCACGGCACAGGTGATGAAATACCACAACCACCCCGCCACAGGCTACGGCAGCTACACCTACAGCAGCGAGACCACGGAGAACGGGGTGACCTACACCTTCAACAACCTTTCGGCCAACTTCGGCGCCACCACCTACCAATGGAACGACATGCCCAACGCGCTGACAGGGAGCAGCTCGAACACGGAGGTCAACGCCGTGGCGACGCTTATCTACCACGTGGGCGTGGCGGCAGGGATGAAATACAGCCCCGTGGCCAGCGGCACCCACAACTACAACTACAACGGTTCCATCCAGCCCTCGTCGCAGACGGCCCTGATGGCCTACTTCAAATACCGTCCCGACATGGCGGTGCTGGCGCGGGCCGACTATAGCGACGAGGAGTTCTCGGCGATGCTGCGCAACGAAATCGACCAGCAGCGGCCCATCCTCTATTCCGGCAGCAACATCGAAGCCGGCCACAGTTTCGTGCTGGACGGCTACGACAACAGCAACCGCTTCCACATCAACTGGGGCTGGGGAGGCAGCCACAACGGCTACTTCGCCATGGGGTCGCTCAACCCCGGCATCGGCGGCATCGGCGGCAACAGCAGCGGCACCTACAACCAGGAGAACATAGCCCTGACAGGCATCCGTCCCAACACCAACTGGAGTACCGCGGGCGGCACGACGGTGACCACCAGCACGGTGGGTACCGGCCAGGTGGAGGGCGCGGGCGGCTACGCCTTCGGCGACACCATGGTGGTCAGGGCGAGAGCCACGGCAGGCTACCGCTTTGACCGCTGGAGCGACGGGACAAAATTCAACCCCCGCCAAATGATAGCCACCGGCGGCAACTACAGCTTCACGGCACTCTTCGTACCCATAGACGACGACACTGTCTTCTACTGCCCCGGCAACAAGCGCATCAGCAGCTATGGCGTCGTGGGGAGCGACACCACGGTGTGGGGCATCCACATACCCGCCGCAGACCTGACGCAGGGCATGGGCATGACGGGTGTGCAACTCTATATCTCCTACAGCGGCACCTACCACTACGACATCTACACCGGCGCCAACCACGGCACCCTCGCCCTCTCCGGCTCGGCCATTTTCGGCAGCAACGATGTCGGCGGCTGGCAAACCATCGCGCTGCCGTCGATGCTGACCACCACGGAGGACATCTGGATACTCCTCACCAGCGATGCCAGTTATCCAGCCTCCTACAGCTACTATGGCGGCCGCAACGAAGGCGCAGTGTGGGGACGGGGCTTCTCCGAGACCGGCACCGCATGGAACATCTCCTTCATGGTGAAAGGCCTCTTCCAGCCCATACCGATGGTGGACGACCAATGCCTCATCACCACTTTCCCCTACACCATGGACTTCGAGAACGGAGCCCCCTGCTGGACTGCCCGCAACAACAACCAGGACTCCATCACGTGGCGAATCATCGGCGGCTACGGCCACAACGGCAGCGCCTGTGCCTATGTCTCCTTCGCCGAGCAGGCCGACGACTGGCTCATCTCGCCACTCATCGCCACTCCCGACAGCTATGAACTCAACTGGAAAGTCCGCGCCCGCGACGCCTCCTACCCGGAAACCTATCAGGTGTGGGGCGTGAGCAACGACAGCACCATCATGCTCTTCAGCGAGACCACCTCGGACACCCTCTATGTCGACCACACGGTCTATTTCTCCGTTGCCAGCGGCGACACCTCATATATCCTCTTCCGCTACGTGAGCGACGACATGTACGCCCTCTTCATCGACGACGTGGTGATCCGGCACAGCACCACCGAACCGCAGCCCATACAGTATACCATCGGCACGGCGAGCAACGACGGTGCCATGGGTACCGTGAGCGGCGGTGGAACCTACGACGAGGGCAGCGTTATAGTCCTCACCGCCACACCCCACGACGGCTACCGCTTCGTGCGCTGGCACGACGGCAACTCCACCAATCCCCGCAACGTCACCGTCACGGCCGACGCCACCTACACCGCCATCTTCGAGGCCATACCGCCCGCGCAATACACCATCACCGTGAACAGCAACAACGTCAGCTGGGGCACCGCGAGCGGCAGCGGCATATACACCGAAGGCACCACGGCCGCCCTGACGGCCACCCCCGCCGACGGCTACCGCTTCGTGCGCTGGCACGACGGGAACACCTCCAACCCCCGCAACGTCACCGTCACGGACAACGCCACCTACACCGCCATCTTCGAGGCCATACCGCCCGCGCAATACACCATCACCGCGAACAGCAACAACGACAGCTGGGGTACCGTGAGCGGTAGCGGCTTATACACCGAGGGGACTACGGCCACCCTGACAGCCACGCCGACCGACGGCTACCGCTTCGCGCAGTGGCAGGACGGCAGCGACGACAATCCCCGCAACGTCACCGTCACGGCCAACACCACCTACACCGCCACCTTCGAGGCCATAGCACCTGTGGGCATCGGCGACGATGCTGCCGCGACGTCATGGACCCTGCAGCCCAACCCGGCCAGCAGCGTGGCGATCCTCGCGGGACTTCCGGGAGAGGGCCGTGTGGTGATGACCGATGCCGTGGGACGCGCCGTGGCCACCTACGACATCGACGGGACAACACTCGAAATCAGCGTCGGCAGACTGGCGCCCGGCACCTACATCCTCACCCTGCAGACCTCGAACGGGAACTCCATGCAGAAACTCATCGTCAGATAAAAAATAACAAATAAAAACTCAACACACTAACTATGCGATACGAAGTTGATTTTCTTGTTGTCGGCTCGGGCATTGCCGG
Organism: Bacteroidales bacterium; assembly: GCA_017480525.1. Lineage (GTDB taxonomy): Bacteria > Bacteroidota > Bacteroidia > Bacteroidales > P3 > Colimorpha. The sequence continues at coordinate 10,107 of JAFVAM010000063.1, forward strand.
GCTCAGTTTTGCACTCAAAGTCGCCCCCTACGGCAAAGTGGTCGTCCTGACCAAAGGCGACGCCTCGGAAGGGTCCACACGATATGCCCAGGGCGGCATCGCCGCCGTGATGTACGACAGCGACTCCTTCGACAAACACATACACGACACCTTGGTGGCCGGCGACGGCATCTGCGACCGCGAGGTGGTGGAGATGACCATCCGCGAAGCCCCGGACCGCATCCGCGAGCTGGTGCAATACGGTGTCAACTTCGACCTCGACAGGAAAGGCTCACGTTTCGACCTCCACCGCGAAGGCGGACACAGCGAGTTCCGCATCCTCCACCACAAGGACAACACCGGCGAAGAGATTGAGAGAGGTCTCCTCGAAGCCGCCCGCCGCCATCCCAACATCGAAATCCGCGAACGCCAGTTCGCCATCGATATCATCACCCAGCACCACCTCGGCCAGCGTGTCACCAAGCACACACCCGACATCGAGTGCTACGGTGTTTACGCCCTCGACTGCGACACCAACCGCATCGACACCTACCTTGCCCGCGTCACCCTGCTGGCCACCGGCGGCATGGGCAACGTCTACAGCACCACCACAACCCCCGTCATCTCCACGGGCGACGGCGTGGCCATGGTGCACCGCGCCCGCGGCGTATTGAGCGACCTGGAGTTCATGCAGTTCCACCCCACCTCGCTCTACAACCCCGCCGAGAAACCCGCCTTCCTCATCACCGAGGCCATGCGCGGCGCCGGCGCCGTGCTCAAGGACTGCGAGGGCAAGGAATTCATGCAGAAATACGACGCACGTCTCTCCCTCGCCCCGCGCGACATAGTGGCCCGCGCCATTGACAACGAGATGAAACTCTCTGGCAAGGACTACCTCTACCTCGATGCCCGCGGCATCGGCAAAAAAGAACTCATCGAAGGATTCCCCACCATCTACGCCAAGTGCCTCTCCATCGGCATCGACATCACGCGCGACATGATACCCATCCGCCCGGCGGCACACTACCAGTGCGGCGGCATCAAGGTGGACCGCCACGGAGAAAGTTCCATACACAACCTCTACGCCGCCGGCGAATGCTCCTGCACAGGACTCTACGGAGGCAACCGTCTGGCCAGCAACTCGCTCCTCGAAGCCGTGGTCTATGCCCACAACGCTGCACAGGAGGCCATCAAAAAGGTGCAGGACGCCTCGGTGGGAGTGAAGAAAGAGGTGCCGGACTGGAACGCCGAGGGTATGGTCCTCAACGAAGAGATGGTTCTCATCACACAGACCAAGAAGGAACTGCAGGAAATCATGTCCAACTATGTGGGCATCGTCCGCAGCGACCTGCGCCTGCAACGCGCCTTCGACCGCCTCAACCTCATCTTCCGCGAGACCGAGGACCTCTACAACCGCTCCGTGCTCACAGAGCCGCTCTCCGAGCTGCGCAACCTCATCGCATGCGCCTACCTCATCATCAAGATGGCGCGGGCGCGGAGGGAAAATGTTGGCCTGCACTACAGCCTCGACCTCCTGTAGAATAACCGAGGAAACAGGGTTGCAGGCTTTCTCGCGGCTGTTTTTTTCCTTTTTGGAAAAAAAGTTTGCATTTTTAACGTTAGAATGAAAAAAAATGTTTATCTTTGCAGCCGAAAATTTGTATAATAACAGTTTAACAACATAATAATAAGTAACATGACATCATTATTGGTTCTTTTACAGGCAGCCGCCAGCATGGCATGGGGCTACCTCGGAGCAGCAGTCGGAGCCGGCCTGGCCACCATTGGTGCCGGTATCGGTATCGGCAAAATCGGCCAGGGCGCCATGGAGGGCATCGCCCGCCAGCCCGAATCGGGGAGCTTCATCCGCTCGTCGATGATTATCGCCGCCGCTCTCGTGGAAGGCGTGGCCTTCTTCGCTGTCGTTATTTGCCTGCTCATCGCCGTCAAATAGCAACAATTGCTATGGGCCGGCGATTGGCCGGCCCTTTTGAAATGAACAACGACAACAACATCATAACGCCAAACTCATAATTTTCCCCACCGATTATGAACAACCCCCTGATTTACCCCGGTGTCGGCACAATCCTGTGGATGATCATCTCTTTTGGCATACTGGCTCTCATCCTCTGCTTCTGGGGTTGGCCGGCACTGCTGAAGTCGCTGCACAGCCGCGAAGAGGCCATCACGGCCTCGCTCAACGAAGCCGCCAAAGCCCGCGAGGAGATGAAAAGCCTCGTGTCGCACAACGAAGAACTCCTACGCCAGGCCAAGCTCGAGCGCGACGAGATTCTCCGCAACGCCCGCCTCACAAGCGAGCAGATTATCGAGGAGGCCCGTGCCAGAGCCACAGAGGAGGCCAACCGCATCGTCGACAACGCCCGTGAGAACATCAACTACGAGAAACTCAAGGCCATGCACGAACTCAAGAACCAAATTGCCAACCTCAGCATCGAAATCACGGAGAAACTCCTCCGCGCCGAGTTGAGCGACAAACCGAAGGCAGACCTCCTCATCCAGAAGGAACTCGACCGTGTACACCTGAACTAAACCTCCCGGCCTACCCATGAACGACTACAGAATCAATACCAACTATGCCAAAGCGCTCCTCATGACAGCCGAAGACCTCAAGGTCGCCGACCGCGTGATGGACGACATGAGGCTGGTCTTCGCAGTCTGCAAGGAGAACCGTGAACTGGCAGTGGTCTTCGCCAACCCCGTGGTGAGGCCCGACAAGAAAGGAGCCATCCTGCGCGAGCTTTTCGCCGACCGCTGCCACGAAGTGACGATGGCATTCCTGCTCTTCATCGTCAGGAAGAAACGTGCTGTGAACCTCCGCGGCATCAGCGATGCCTACCTCTCGCTCTACCGCGAGAGCCGTGGCATCGTGCTGGCCGACCTGGTGACCCACCAGCCCACGGCTCCCGAGGCCAACGAGGAGGTACGCAAACTGGTGGAGCAATACACCGGCAAAAGCGTGGAACTCAACGCCCGCACCGACCCAAAGATGCTCGGCGGATTCAAACTGGAGTTCGACCACAACATGTACGATGCCCGTCTGCGCACCAAGATTTACAAGCTCCGCAAGGAGTTCGCCAAAAACATCTACGAAAGCAAACTCTGAACGGCAGTTGCAGACCCTGAAACGGTATATATAAATTATTTTAGGAAAAATATAAAAAGTATGTCAGATATAAAGCCTGCCGAGGTATCGGCAATATTGAAGAAACAATTGGCCGAAGTCAATCTGGACGTCGAACTTGAGGAAGTAGGCACCGTACTCACCGTGGGCGACGGCATTGCCCGCGTCTATGGTCTCAACAATGCCCAGAGCGGCGAGCTGGTGGAATTTGTCACCGGCGAGCAAGGCATCGTCCAGAACCTCGAGGAAGACAACGTCGGCGTTGTGATGCTCGGCGAAGTGAGCACAATCAACGAGGGCGACACCGTGAAGCGCACACGCCGCATCGCCTCGCTCCCTGTGGGCGAAGGCCTGCTGGGACGCGTCATCAACACCATCGGCGAACCCATCGACGGAAAAGGCCCCATCGAAGGCACGACCTATGAGATGCCCTTGGAGCGCAAAGCCCCCGGCGTCATCTACCGTCAGCCCGTGGAGCAGCCCCTCCAGACGGGTATCAAAGCCATCGACTCCATGATTCCCATCGGTCGCGGCCAGCGCGAACTCATCATCGGCGACCGCCAGACCGGAAAAACGGCCATCGCCATCGACACCATCATCAACCAGAAGAACAACTACGACGCCGGCGACCCGGTGTACTGCATCTATGTGGCCTGCGGACAGAAAGGCTCCACGGTGGCCAACCTCGTGAAGAACCTCGAGGAGAAAGGTGCCATGGACTACACCATCGTCGTGGCAGCCACAGCCTCCGACCCCGCCGCCATGCAGTTCTACGCTCCCTTCGCAGGCGCAGCCATAGGTGAATACTTCCGCGACACGGGCCGCAACGCCCTGGTCATCTACGACGACCTTTCGAAGCAGGCCGTGGCCTACCGCGAGGTCTCACTGCTCCTCCGTCGCCCGCCGGGACGCGAAGCCTATCCCGGCGATGTGTTCTACTTGCACAGCCGCTTGCTGGAACGCGCCGCACGCATCATCCAGAACGACCAGATTGCCGCACAGATGAACGACCTGCCCGCCTCGCTGCAGGGGAAGGTGAGAGGTGGCGGCTCGCTGACGGCCCTGCCCATCATCGAGACCCAAGCCGGCGATGTCTCGGCCTATATCCCCACCAACGTCATCTCCATCACCGATGGCCAGATTTTCTTGGAGACCAACCTCTTCAACAGTGGTGTCCGCCCGGCCATCAACGTCGGTATCTCGGTGAGCCGCGTGGGAGGAAAAGCCCAGATCAAGAGTATGAAAAAAATCGCCGGTACACTAAAAATCGACCAGGCGCAGTATCGCGAGCTGGAGGCCTTCTCCAAATTCGGCTCCGACCTCGATGCCGCCACCAAGGCAGTGCTCGACAAGGGCGCCCGCAATGTGGAGGTCCTCAAACAGCCTCAATACAGCCCCATGCCCGTCGAAGAGCAGGTGGCCATCATCTTCTGCGGCACCAACGGCTTGCTGCAGAAAGTGCCTGTCGACAAGGTACGCGAGTTCGAGAAAGAATTCCTCTTCATCATGAAGAACGAACACAAGGACATTCTGGCCAACCTCCGCGCCGGCAAACTTGTCGATGCCGATCTGGCCACCATGAAGAGCGCCGCGCTCGACTTGGCGAGTAGATACTAAAAAAACAAACGTAAGGCAAATGGCTAATCTAAAAGAAGTCAGGACACGCATCGCCTCGGTGAGTTCCACGCAGCAGATCACCTCCGCCATGAAGATGGTCTCCGCCGCCAAGTTCCGCCGCGCCCAGAACGCCATTCTGGGCATGCGTCCCTATGCGGCGCAGCTGGCGGAGATAGTGGCCGACATCGACACCGGCGGCGAAGTGCTGACACCCTTCCACGCCGTGCGCCCTGTGCGCAACGTGCTGATTGTCGTGGTCACCTCCAACAAAGGCCTTTGCGGAGCCTTCAACAGCAACGTCATCAAGCAGGCGCAGTCGCGCATCGACCACTTCCGCGCCACTCTCCCCTCCGACGGAACACTCCATGTGCTCTCCATAGGCAAGAAGTCGTCGGAGTTGCTGATGCGGCAGAAAGACCTGCAGCTCACCGTGAGCGACGAGGTACTCGACAACCCCACCTTCGACGCCATAGCGCACCTGTCCGACGGCATCATGGCCGACTTCGCCGACAAACGCGTCGACCATGTCGAGGTGATATACAACGAGTTCAAGAACTCCCTCACCCAGGTACTCTCCACAGAGCAGTTCCTCCCCGTCGTCCCGGGCAGGAAAGCCTCCCCGGAACACCGTGGCGACGCCCCCGCCAAAGGCCGGAACGACTACATCTACGAACCCTCGCAGGAGGAAATCGTGCGCAGCATCGTGCCGCTCACGCTTCGCTCCACTTTCTATCGCATAATCCTCGACTCGCTGGCCTCCGAGCATGGTGCCCGCATGACCGCCATGCAGAAAGCCACCGACAACGCCACCGAACTGCTCAAGGACCTGCGGCTGAGCTACAACAAAGCCCGCCAAGCCGCCATCACAAACGAGATTATCGAAATCGTCAGCGGATCCGAAGCCCTCAAGGGCTGACCGCTCAAAAACAACAGGCACCGATGCGGCACAACAAAATGTCTATTGGTGCCTCTTTTTTATTTGTTTTATTGATAGAGACCCCTATGAAAACAAAACTCCTGCTCCCCATGGCACTCCTCCTGTTTGCCATAGGAGGAGCCTCGGCCAAACCTGTGACACCCGACGTGGCGCGACGCGTGGCACAAAACAAACTGCGCAAGACCGTGGTCGACGCCACACCCGACTACCTTACCCACTGCTATCTGTTCCTCGGCGCCGACGGACGTGGCTTTGCCCTTGTGGCTGCCGACGATTGTGTGCGTCCCTTGCTGGGCTATTCCGCCGACGACACCTTCGAAAGCGAGAACCTGCCTGCACACATCCGCGCATGGCTCGACGGCTACCAGGCCGACATCGCCTCGCGCGCAACACAGGGCATCGACGGTGGTCCCGACGTGGCCGACGAATGGCAAGCCTATGCCAACGGATTGAAATTCCGCACCTCGCGCGACACCGCTGTAGCCCCTTTGATGTCCACCCAGTGGGATCAGTCGCCGCGCTACAACGCCATGTGTCCCTCCAGCGGCGGCGAATCCGCCCGCTCGGTCTCCGGCTGTGTGGCCACCGCCACGGCGCAAATCATGAAATACTGGAACCATCCCGCCACCGGACGCGGCTCCCACGCATACACCCACAACACCTACGGCACCCTCTCGGCCTCCTTCGACACCACGCACTACGACTGGACTCACATGCCCAACCGCCTCAACTACAGCTCCTCTCAACAGGAGATTGACGCCGTGGCGCAACTAATGTACCACATCGGCGTGGCCGTTGAAATGGACTACAGCCCCTCCACCAGCGGCTCGCATGTGGCCTCCTACGGCTCCCTGACGCTCCCCTCCTCGGAGAACGCCCTGAAGGACTACTTCCGCTACAACCAGGCACTTTTCGCCGCCTCGCGCGACAACTACACCGACGCCCAGTGGAACGACCTCCTCACCATTGACCTCAACGCCTCGCGACCCATCCTCTTCTCCGGCTCCGACGGCACCAACGGACACGCCTTCGTGCTCGACGGATACGACTCCGCAGGTTTCTATCACGTCAACTGGGGTTGGGGCGGCTACTGCGACGGCTACTACACCTTCGACTCCCTGAGTCCCAGCGGCAGCGGCACTGGCGGCAACGCCAGCAACTCCTACACCCAGGGCAACCACGCCCTCCTCCACGTCTTCCCCGCCTCCGAGGCATCTTCTGTCGTGGTAAGCGTCGTGACCTCCGACAGCAACCTCGGCAGCGTCAGTGGCAGCGGCACCTTCACCTCCTACTCCCCCACCACCCTCCTCGCCACAGCTTCCGAGGGACACCGATTCCTCTACTGGAAAAGCGGCAACCACCTGAACCCCTTCACCTTCTCGCCAAACAACGACTATTTCGACACCGCCGTCTTCGCACCCATCTACGGCGACACACTCGGATACTGCTTCACCGGCTACCAGAGCCTCTGGGGCGAATATGGCAACATGCCGCCCGAATGGGCCATCCGCATCCCCGCCTCGTCAGTCCCCGACCATCGCCAGCTCAACGCCGTGCAAATATACGGCGTCAGCAATGCCGACTACACTCTCCGCGTCTTTCTCGGCAACAACTTCGACCGACAAGTCTTCCAGGGCACCGTCAACACCGACCGCTTCGGATGGTTCACCCTGCCCCTCTCCTCGCCCATCCCCCTGCTCGACAGCCTGCCCATCTGGGTTGTGGCCACCAGCCGCTCCTATTCCAACCCCGCCGCCGTCTCGAGCTATTCCGGCAACCCCGACGGAACCTGGTACAAACGCGCGGGTTCCTCGTGGGAACACCTTGAAGACCGCAACACATACGGCTCGTGGATGATACGTGCCGTCCTCAGCGACCTCGACCGCGTGAGCGTCATTGCCGAATCAAGCCAGCCCGAACGCGGCACCGTCAGCGGCAGCGGGTCCTACTATCCCGGCGACACCGCCGTCCTCTCCGCCACGCCCGCCGCAGGCTACCGTTTCGTGGCATGGAGCACCGGCGAGAGTGCCAACCCCCTACGCCTGCGCGTCACCGCCCCCGTCACCATTGCGGCCTCCTTCCTGCCCGCCGCGACCGAAGGCATCGACGAGGCAGGGACCGGAGCTGACGGCATCTCCGTCAGCCTCGACGGCCTCACGCTGAAGGTCGACAACCCCTCCGCCACACTCGTGGAACTTTATGACACCGATGGCCGTCTCGTGGGCAGCGACAGCCGCTGCCAAAGCTCGCTCCTCCTCCCCGCGCCGGGCGTCTACATTCTCCGTTCCGCCACCTCGGCGCAGAAAATCGTGGCCCTCTGAATCCTGAAAAAACGGGAAAAAACACCAAACCATGGAAAAGAAACAGAACAACACCATCCCCATCATCGTCATGATTCTGCTCTTCGGCATGATTTCCTTCGTGACGAACCTGGCCTCGCCCATGGGAGACATCCTGAAGCACCAATTCTCCATCCCCAACTGGCAAGGCACCTTGGGAGTCTTCGCCAACTTCATCGCCTACGCCGTCATGGGCATCCCTGCGGGCAACCTGTTGCAGAAGCGGGGCTACAAAACCACGGCCCTCATAGCTGTGGAAGTGGGCGTTGCCGGAGTGGGTATACAGCTCCTGTCGGGTTTTGCAGGCTCCTTTGGCTTCTACCTGCTCGGTGCCTTCGTGGCAGGATTTTCCATGTGCCTGCTCAACACCGTGGTCAACCCCATGCTCAACCGCCTCGGCGGCGGCGGCAACCGCGGCAACCAACTCATCCAGCTCGGCGGCACCTTCAACTCCCTCTGCGGCACCGCCGTCATCGTCATTACGGGTCTCCTCATCCCCGAAATTGCCGATGCCCGCATCAGCGACACCTTCCCCCTCATGGCCACCGCACTGGCCGTCTTCGTCCTGGCCTTTGTGGTCATCCTTTTCTCCCATATCCCCGAAGCCGACAACCCGTCGGCCAAAACTGCCGACGCTGTACCGCTGCGCGAACTCTTCCAGTTCCGCCACTTCGTGCTGGGTGCCGTGGCCATCTTCATCTATGTCGGCGTAGAGGTAGGCACCCCTAAACTGCTCAACCAGTGGCTTCAGGACCCCGCCCTCCACTTCTTCCCCGACGGCGTCAAAGCCGAGGCAGTCGCAGGGTCCGTCACGGCTTTCTACTGGTTGCTCATGCTCGTGGGGCGCCTTGTGGGAGGCCTGCTGGGAGCCAAAGTGTCGCCCCGCAGGATGCTGGCCTTTGTAGCCACTCTGGCCGTGGCGCTCGTCGTCGCCGCCATCCTCATCCCCACATCCACAATGGTCTCCTTCCCCGGCTTCAACGGAGCAAAAGGCTTCGGCATGAACCTCATTCCTCTCAGCGCCGCCCTCCTCGTCTGCGTGGGCCTCTGCACCTCCGTCATGTGGGGTGGCATCTTCAACCTCGCCGTCGAAGGCCTCGGCCGCTACACCGAGAGAGCCTCGGGTCTCTTCATGGCCCTCGTCTGCGGCGGCGGTGTCCTACCCCTGCTCATGAACGGCGTGGTCGACATCTTCGGCGCCTCCGGCTACCAGCACTCCTACTGGGTCGTCGTCGCCGGATTTGCCTACATACTCTTCTACGCCCTTGCCGGCAGCACTCCTAAAAAACGTTAAAAACACACCATAACTGATATGTAATCAGTGCATTATGCGAAAAACAAACGCATAATGCACTGATTTTCAGCATCAAAAGGGCACCAACACCGTATCATCTACCTACCATCGCCCTACCACGAGGGTGTCTCAAAAGACGCCCTCTCTCTTTTTTTTTTTACATTTTTATAAACGAGTTTTGCTTTAGTGCATCGCTATGGTGTATGCTGGACTTCTTGGAGAAGTGGCGTTGAAAATGCGGAGAAGTCGACAAAGTCGATCAAAAAGGCTCTCATGAAGCCGTTTCAAGCCATTTATGAGGGTGCGAAGGCCGCCCCGTATCATTTTCTGGAGGTTGAAGGCGATGAAGAAGATGCCGAGGTCCATGTGGACTTTCGCTTTGCCGAAGTGGCGGAAGCGTTTGTATTGTTTGTTGTATTTCATTTGACCGAA
>JAFVAM010000064.1 GCA_017480525.1 Bacteroidales bacterium
CAGGCTATCATCTGCCGGCGGCTCATCCTGGTGGCCTCAAAAAAACGATAGCGGCCACAGCTATTCTGTGTGTGTTTCATAATTTTATTCCTTACGCCGGCATTACCCGGATCAAGTTTGAAGGGTATGTTCTCAGCTTCTTTGTGCTCATTTAGAGCTACATAAGAGCACCCCTATACTCTCGTTGACGATGCAAATATACAACATTTTTTTTATTCCCGTTTTTTTTTCGTGGCCTGCTGCTTCTTTTTTTATGCCGCTCCGTTGCGGGAGGTGTCCCCAGGCAGGGGTACTCTGGCGGTCGACGATGATGCTGTTGGTCTTCCACCAGCAGCGAGGCCGTTGTCGGCGGAATCGATGTTTGTCAGGATGGGCATCCATGCATCCACTTTGTTGTGGATGTCGTATTCGTCTGTGAATACGACATCACGGAACCTATGTGCAGAAGACGGTCGTGTTGTTGTTCAGCAGGTTTCGGCCAAAAAAAGCACTGCGGGTTGCCGTCGCCATCGGCAGCCAATCCGTCGTCACCGTCCTGTGTGCCATGTGTTTCGTGCCACGGTTAGTGCCCGTAGTCAGCCATGAATTTGATGCGCATCAAGCGTATTTCCTCTTCGGTGTAATCGGGGTCGTCCTCGAATTCCTCGAAGGCCTCTTCGAGTGAGGCGCTTTCGGAGTTGCGCCAGTAGTCCAGCAGTTCTTCCTGATGGTCGGGTTCGATCACCTCATTAATATAGTAATCTATATTTAACTTTGTGCCGCTGGAGATGATATGCTCCATTTCGGTGAGCAGTTCGTCCATCGAGATGCCCTTGCCGGCGGCTATGTCCTCCAGGCTCTTGCGACCGTCAATGGCACGGATGATGTATACCTTCAGCCCCGACTTGTTCACTGCCGAGCGGACCACGATGTCCTGCGGACGCTCGATGTCGTTGTCCTCCACATAGTGTTTGATAAGCTCGATAAACGGCTCGCCGTATTTCTGCGCTTTGGCGATGCCCACGCCGGCGCAGTGGGAGAGTTCCTCGACGTTGCAGGGATACTGCAGTGTCATGTCCTTGAGCGACGACTCCTCGAAGATGACGTATGCCGGCAGTTTCTCCTTGGCGGCTATGCTCTTGCGGAGGCCTTTTAGCTGGGCGTAGAGGGCCTCGTCGCCCGCTGCCGAGGCGCCGCCGCTGGCGGCAATCATCTCTTCGTCCTCCTCGGTGGCGGAGGCGGAGTAGTCGTGGTCGCAGGTCACATAGAGACTGTAGGGACTCTTGATGTATTTGTTGCCAGCCGGAGTGAGTTTCAGCACCCCGTATTGCTCAATCTCCTTCTGCAGCAGACCCTCGAACAGCGCCTGCCGCAGCACGGCTTTCCAGAAGAGGTCGTCGTGGTCGGAGCCGTTGCCGAACTGTTCCAGTTTGTCCAGATGGTAGCTCTTGGTGTTGGCGCTCTTGCGGCCCATGACGACATCTACGATGTCCTTGGCCTTGAAGGCCTGTTTCATGGCCACGACAGTCTCGAGGACAAACTGCATCTCCTCCTTGGCTTCCACCTGGGGTTTGGGGTGTGTGCAGTTGTCGCAGTTGCCGCAGAAGGATTCGTTGTAGTCCTCGCCGAAATATTTCAGGATGTTGAGCCTGCGACAGGCCGAACTCTCAGCGTAGGAGACCATCTCCTGCACCAGCTGGCGCGCCATCTCCTGCTCGGTGACGTTCTTGTCGGTGAAGAATTTGTAGAGCTTCTCCACGTCCTGCTCGCTGTAGAAGGCTATGCAGCGGCCCTCGCCGCCGTCGCGTCCCGCACGGCCGGTCTCCTGGTAGTAGCCCTCGATGCTCTTGGGTATGTCGTAGTGGATGACAAAGCGCACATCGGGCTTGTCGATGCCCATGCCGAAGGCAATGGTGGCCACGATGACGTCCACGTCCTCCATGAGGAACTTGTCCTGGTTCTCGGCGCGGACCTTGTTGTCCAGTCCCGCGTGGTAGGGCAGGGCTTTGATGCCGTTGATGACCAGCAACTCCGCCAGTTCCTCCACGCGCTTGCGCGTCAGGCAGTAGATGATGCCGCTCTTGCCGGGGTTGTCCTTGATGAATCGGATGATTTCCTTGTGCAGCACCAGGGGGTCGCTGGGTTTGGGGCGCACCTCGTAGTACAGGTTCGGACGGTTGAAACTTGAGATGAAGGTCTTGGCGTTCTCCATGCCCAGGTTCTTGATGATGTCCTGCTGCACCTTGGGGGTGGCCGAGGCGGTGAGCGTGAGGATGGGCACTTCGGGGTTCACGGCCTTGATGGCGTCGCGCAGGCGACGGTATTCGGGGCGGAAGTCGTGGCCCCACTCCGAGATGCAGTGGGCCTCGTCGATGGCGAAAAACGAGATGGTGATCTGTTTGAGGAACTCCACGGTCTCCTCCTTCGAGAGGGTCTCCGGAGCCACATAGAGCAACTTCGTGTCCCCCTTCAGCAGGTCCTCCTTCACCTCCGCCACCTGGGCCCTGTTGAGCGACGAGTTGAGGAAATGGGCCACACACTGGCTCCCCGAGGTGTAGCGCACGGCGTCCACCTGGTTTTTCATCAGCGCTATCAGCGGCGACACCACGATGGCTATGCCTTTGCTGATCATCGCCGGCAGTTGGTAGCACAGGCTCTTGCCTCCGCCCGTGGGCATGATGACAAAGGTGTCGTTGCCCTCCAGCAGGCTCTGGATGATGGCTTGCTGGTCGCCCTTGAACTGGTCGAATCCGAATATTTCTTTTAAATATATGTGCAAATCCTTCATGACGTTCACAATATTCCGCGCCAAAGTGCGTTATTTTTTTCAGTTTTACAAAGATAGTCAAAAAAAACGAAATGACAAAAAAAAATTGATGCTGACAGTGGAAGAAAATATGGAAAATGCTGAACAACAATGTGTTGTGTTGGATGTTTTTTCCAATCATCCTTCCTTCTGCGGGCGGGTCGGCGATGCTCTGCTGAGGCCTTTCCCTGCTTTTTTGCCCTCTGTCGGCTTCCTTTTGTCGCTCCGTTTCCAGCCCTTTAGTTTTTCATAGCCCATGAGACTCAGCACAGACAACGTTGTTAAAATCTATCGCTCACGCACGGTCGTCAAAGGAGTGAGCGTACAGGTAGACCAAGGGAAAATCGTAGGCCTGCTGGGCCCCAACGGTGCAGGCAAGACCACCACGTTCTACATGGTCGTAGGCATCATCAAGCCCTATAGCGGCAAGGTGTTCCTCGGTCCCGAACCTGGCGAGACCATCGTCGAGCGCGACGGCCGCGCGGCCCTTATGCGCGACGGCCAGTTGCGCTGTGTCCTCCCCGAAGGCATCACTCCGCAGACCGAGATGCCCATCGAGCTCACCCGCAACCCCATGTACCGCCGCGCGCAGATGGGCGTGGGCTACCTGGCGCAGGAGGCCTCGGTGTTCCGCCAGATGACCGTCGAGGACAACATCCTCTCCATCCTCCAGTTCCGCAAGGATCTCGACAAGGTGCAGCGGCAGGAGAAGCTGGAGTCGCTCCTCAACGAGTTCCGTCTGCAGCACATCCGCCGCAGCAAGGGCATACAACTCTCCGGCGGCGAACGCCGCCGCACCGAGATAGCCCGTGCGCTGGCCAACGACCCCATGTTCCTCCTCCTCGACGAACCCTTTGCCGGCGTCGACCCCATCGCCGTGCAGGACATACAGGACATCGTCGTCGAACTCACCAAACGCAACATCGGTGTCCTCATCACAGACCACAACGTCCGCGAGACCCTCAGCATCACCGACCGCGCCTACCTCCTCTATGAGGGTTCCATCCTCCAGGAAGGTACCCCGGAAGACCTGGCCAACGACCCCGATGTGCGCGAGAAATATCTCGGCCGCGACTTCGTCCTCAAGCGCCGCATGGTGCCTTGACGGACATCGCACGGCATGTGCCTGGCAACAACGAAGGAGGGCGACCGTCAGGTCGCCCTCCTTCGTTTCTTTAGTTGAGGAAAATCTTCAGCCTCATCCCGGCGGCATCCACGTTTTGGTAGCACCGGGCAAAGCTCATAATGTTCTGGAGTATCTGCTCCGAGGGTTGTATGCTTGTGCTTGCAGAGAACGGAAATGTGTCTGTGTTGCTGAAATCGTAATCCTGCATCATACGCGCCTTTATTGGTTGAACATTCTTTGTTGTTTGTTTTTGATTTTTCGCTTTAATAACTCTCTTTCGGAAATAAAATTGTGCTGGGTTGAAAATTTAACATTTTTTCCTTTCCCCCAAGCCTCTGCGACGACCACGTCCGGCCATGACGGACGCCACATCTTCCCCTCCCTCCGCCGAGCCACCCCAACCCGCATCACGCCCCTGCCGGGAACTTACCAAATCCTACGATTGTAGGGCTTGGTACTGGGATGGTATGGAGATGGTAAGGAGATGGGAAAGAGATGGTATGTTTTATATGTTGATTTACAGCATTTTATAAATGTACTTTTTGGGTGGTTCGGAGAAAGTTGTAACATGCTGAAAATGATGCAATAATGAAAATTGTGGCTTGGGGCTGCCGGACGGTTTCCCGAGGGGTGATTGTTACCCAGTCCCATGGTACGCCCCTCTGTCTTCCGACGTCGGAGAGGATGGTGGACACGAGGGGCGAAAAATGTGAAAATCGTGTTCATAAAGGGCGTTTTTGCAAG
>JAFVAM010000065.1 GCA_017480525.1 Bacteroidales bacterium
GGGGGGCGGACGGCAGGCATGAAGGCCTGCCTGCACGGCACCCCTCCGCGACGCCTGTGGAAAAGACTTTGCAGGGGTTGTGTTTAACAAAAATAAAAACTCCTCGCAAACGGCTGTGAATTATGTTAATAAAAGTTAATATCGCCATTTTTGAGGTGTGTCAAGTGCCTGTCATGTCCTACTGTGGTAGGAGTTGGTAAGGAGATGGTAGGGGTTTGGTAGGGTGAACGTAGGGCAATGGCGGTGTGCGGACATGGGCTGCCGTCCGCTCTGCGCGTGGGCGGAAAGCGACGGTCGGAGGGGTGGGGCGACGGGGCGGAAGGGGGAGAAGAAACGGAGCGGGGAAAAATAAATTTGGTGGTGTCGGGCTTTTTGTGTATCTTTGCATTTTAAAATTAATAAAAATATATGGATACCATCATCATTTTAGACTTTGGTTCTCAATACACTCAGCTCATTGCACGGAAAATCCGCGAGCAGAATGTCTACTGCGAAATCCACCCCTACAACAAAATCCCCGCCCTCACGGACGACGTGAAGGGTGTCGTTTTTTCGGGCAGCCCCTACAGCTGCAACGCTGCCGACGCGCCGGTGCCCGAGATGGAGGGCATCAAGGGCAGGCTGCCGCTGCTGGCGGTGTGCTACGGTGCCCAGTATCTGGCCAAGTGGGGCGGCGGACGTGTGCAGCAGAGCAAGATTCGCGAATATGGCCGCGCAAACCTCAACTTCATCGACAGTTCCAACCCCCTCATGAAGGGTGTCCCCATGGGCAGCCAGGTGTGGATGAGCCACGGCGACACCATCGAGGCGTTGCCCGCTGGCTACAGGACCATCTGCTCGACGGAGAACGTCGAGTATGCCGGCTACCAGATTGAGGGCGAAGAGACCTACGCCATCCAGTTCCATCCCGAAGTGCACCATTCGGTTGACGGCAACACGCTTCTGCACAACTTCGTGGTGGACATCTGCCACTGCCGTCAGGAGTGGACGCCGGCCTCGTTCATCGAGACCACCGTGCGCGAGCTGCGCGAGAAGGTGGGCGGCGACAAGGTGGTGCTGGGATTGAGCGGCGGCGTTGACAGCACGGTGGCCGCCGTGCTGCTCAACAAGGCCATTGGCCACCAGCTGCACTGCATCTTTGTGGACAACGGCCTGCTGCGCAAGAATGAGTTCGAGGGTGTGCTGGAGAGCTATAAGGATATGGGGCTCAACGTGAAAGGCGTCGACGCCAAGGAGCGTTTCTACAGTGTGTTGGCCGGTGTGACCGAGCCGGAGAAGAAGCGCAAAGCCATCGGCAAGACCTTCATCGACGTCTTCGACGCCGAGGCCAAGCTCATCACCGACGCCAAGTGGCTGGGGCAGGGGACGATTTATCCCGACGTCATCGAGAGCAGCAGCGTCAAAGGGCCGAGCCAGACCATCAAGAGCCATCACAACGTCGGCGGTTTGCCCGACTACATGAAGCTACAGCTTGTGGAGCCGCTGCGGAGCCTCTTCAAGGACGAGGTGCGCCGCGTGGGACGCCAGCTGGGTATCAAGGAGGAACTCATCGGCCGTCATCCCTTCCCGGGTCCTGGACTGGCCATACGCATCCTGAGCGATGTGACGCCGGAGAAGGTGCATATCCTGCAGGAGGTGGACCACATCTTCATCCAGGGGCTGCGCGATGCGGGGCTCTACGACAAGGTGTGGCAGGCCGGCGCTATGCTGCTGCCGGTGCAGAGCGTGGGCGTGATGGGCGACGAGCGCACCTACGAGAGCGTCGTGGCCCTGCGCGCCGTGGAGAGCGTGGACGGCATGACGGCGGACTGGAGCCACCTGCCCTACGATTTCATGGCCAAGGTGAGCAACGAAATCATCAACCGCGTCAAGGGCGTCAACCGCGTCTGCTACGACATCAGCTCCAAACCCCCTGCAACCATCGAGTGGGAGTGAGGTGTATTTTTTTGGGGGGGGGATTTACGAATTGAAAACAGAAAACTTTGTATGGAACATATAAGACAGAAAATTGACGGTAGGGGCCGACTGTTGCGACTGGCGTTGTGCGTCGGTGCGATTTTCGTTTTCCCACCTTCAATTTTCAACACGGCCTACGGCCAGGCTCCGGGCACGGTGCCGGTGAAGGTGAGTATGGAGACGCAGGTCATCCATGGGCGGAAGTATTATGTCCACATCGTGGAGAAAGGACAGACGGTCTACTCCATCTCGCGGGCCTACAAGGTGGAGAGTTTCGACGCCGTGACGCATGTGGACATCCATTTCCTGCATCCCGGCGACACGGTGTGGTTGCCTGCCCGCGGCCAGTTTGCCACCGAGGTCGACGAGATGGAGGCGCAGAAGCAGGAGGCGCTGCGCAAGCAGGCCGAGCAGAAGCGTCGCCAGACCGAGGCTTCCGCCGAGGACGGCAAGGAGAGTCGCAGGCCGCTGCCGTCGCAGCAAGGCTCCGTGGTGTCGCCATACGAAGGACGGCACCGCGAGGAGACCCCGTCGACCGTCGAGACCGAGCGCACGGGGAGCAAGCCTGTGGAGACTGTGGAGCGCAAGGTGGGCAAGGTGATCCGCATGGCGGTGATGATGCCGCTGCACCTCGACCAGATTGACGAAATCTCGACTTCGAAATTCGATGTGGAGCAGCGCGGCAAGAAGAGTTACCGACAGTTTGAATTCATAGAGTTCTACGAGGGGGTCCGCATGGCCGTCGACGAGCTGTCGCGCCAGGGTGTCAGCGTGGAGCTGAACGTGGTGGACGTGTCGCGGCAGACCGCTGACGCTGTGGAGCAGGCCTTCGCCTCGCACCATGTGGGGCAGAGCGACGTCGTCGTGGCGCTGCTCTTCCGCGACGCTTTTGACAAGGCGGCACAGTTGGCGCGCGAGGCAGGGGTGTATATCGTCAATCCCATGTCGACGCGCAGCGAGATATGCGCCGAGAACCCCTACATCGTGAAGGTGCAGCCCTCGATAGAGGGGCAGGTGGCGGCGATGCTCGCCAACATGAAGGCCGAGCGTCCCAACGGCCACCTCTATGTCGTCTATGGCGGAGCCAACTCGGAAAAGCCGCTGCTCGATGAGGTGAAGCGTCAGCTCGCCGAACGCGGCGACATCAGGTATACGCTCTTCAACTGGAGCCAGAGTGCGAAGCTGGCTTCGACGCTCAAGGCCACGCCGGGGTGCAATGTGCTGAGCGTCTACGACCAGAAGGCCGACCAGATGAGGCTCTACGTGAGCAATCTGCTGAACCGTCTGGCGGCGTTCAAGAACGACAGTCCCACGCTCTATACTTTCGCCGACTGGACGCGCGACATCAGCGACATCGACTTCTCGCAGCTGCAGCTGCTGAATTACCATACCTTCTACCAGGCCTGGGACATGACGAACAATGTGCATGTGGAGTTTCTGAAGGCGTTCCGCGACGCTTACGGGGCGGAACCGACGTCGCCTCTGGCGGCGGTGGGCTACGACCTGTCCTATTACATCGTGGACGGACTGCGCCGCCGCAACGGACACTTCTGGAACCAGCCCACCGCGTCGCCTGCCAGCCTGCTGCACCCCCTGCAGCTGGTTCGCCGACAGGCGGGTCTGGAGAACGAGACCGCGCAACTCTTCCGCCTCCAGGGCCTTCGTTTCGTTCCCGCCATGCTCAAATAACAAAAAAAAGGACAGAACAAAGAGAAATGGACTATCAAACCACCATACAGAAAGAATTCCGCATGACGGGTCCGGGCCTGCATACGGGTCGCACGGTGACGGTCACCGTGAAGCCGGCCTTCGAGGATTTCGGCATCGCCTTCCGGCGCACGGACCGCAACAATATCATCACGCAGCAGGCCTTGGCCACCAACGTGGGCGCCACGTCGCGCGGCACCACCCTCGGCAGCGGACGCCAGTCCATAGCCACCATCGAACACCTGATGTCGGCGCTGCACGGCATGAGGGTGGACAACGCCCTCATAGAACTCGACGGCGGCGAAGTACCCATCATCGACGGGTCGGCGCGTCCCTGGATGCTGGAGCTGGTGCGCGTGGGTACACGTGCAAGCAGCGTCCCCCGTCACTGCTACACTTTCCGCGAGCCGATGCATTTCGAATACAAGGAAACGGGGTCGGTGTTCGACCTCACGCCCTGCGACCATTTCTCGGTGCACTGCGAGATAGATTTCCCCAACAGCGTCATCGGCCGGCAGGAGGCCGACATGGAGAGCCTCGACGACTACTCGGCGAGTGTCGCGCCGTGCCGCACCTTCGTCTTCCTCCACGAGATTGAGCCTCTGCTGCATTTCAACCTCATCAAGGGCGGCAGCCTCGACAACGCGCTGGTCTACGTCAACAAGGAACTGACGCCACGCCAGCTGAAGCGGCTGGGCAAGACTTTCAACAAGGACGTGAACAACTTCAAGGTACACGACGGTGTGCTCAACACCACCAACCCCTATTTCCCCAACGAGCCGGCGCGGCACAAGCTGCTGGACTTCGTGGGCGATGTGCGCCTGGCGGGCTGCATGCTCAACGCCCACTTCTCCATCTACAAGCCCGGTCACAAGGCCAACAACGCCTTCGCCCGCTTCCTGATGGAATACATGCAGAAAAATCCTATCAAAGAATAATAAGTATATAATAAAACCATAAATATAATGACCTTATACGACCTTCATCCCGATGTCAAAATTGGGCAGAACGTAAAGATTTCCAATTTCACCACCATCTACGAGGATGTCGAGATTGGCGACGGCACATGGATTGGTCCCAATGTGACCATCTTCCCCGGAGCCAGGATTGGCAAGAACTGCAAGATTTTTCCCGGTGCGGTCATTGCGGCCATCCCGCAGGACCTGAAGTTCGCGGGCGAGTATACCACCGTTGAGATTGGCGACGACAACAGCATACGCGAGTGCTGCACCATCCACCGCGGCACTGCCGCCAGTGGCAAGACGGTCATCGGCAACGGCAACCTGCTGATGGCATACGTGCATGTGGCCCACGACTGCGTCATCGGCGACCACTGTGTGCTGGCCAACAACGCCACGCTGGCGGGCCATATCATCATGGGCGACTATGTCATTCTCGGCGGCAAGACGGCCTGCCTGCAGTTTATCCACATCGGCTCGCACGTCATCACGCAGGGCGGTGCCCTCATCGACAAGGATATCCCGCCGTTCATCAAGGCGGCCCGCTACCCCATCCAGTATTGCGGCGTGAACAGCCTCGGCCTCCAGCGTCGCGGTTTCACGCAGGAGAGCATCAACAGGATAGGTGACATCTACCGCTACCTCTTCGTCAAAGGACTCAATGTGAGCGATGCCGTGGAGCAGGTGAAGGAACACTACGGCAACACCGACGAGGGCAAGCAAATCCTGGCTTTCATCGGCAACGCCAACACCGGTCTGTTGAGCGGATACAAGAGCATGAGGAAAGCAGGGAACTGAAAGTTGAAAATCGGGGCTGGCGCAGATAATATATATCCGAGGCGACTTTGATTTTCAATTTCCCCTTTTCAACTTTCAATTCTCATCATCGTAGTCTCGACAATGGCAATGGTCTTGCCGTTGTCGGGATTTTCTATTGTGGTCTGGTAGAGGGCTGTGGAGCGGCCGGTCTTGAGGGCTTTGGCGGAGGCTGCAAGTCTGTCGCCGAGGGCGGGGGAGAGGTAGTGGATGGTGGCGTCGAGGGAGACCCACCGGAGGTTGCCGTCGTCGAGGCATTCGCTGTTGGCGGCCACGGCGGCGGCGAAGTCGGCCAGGGTGAAGAGGGCACCGCCCATGGCCACGCCGCGCGCGTTGCGGTGGCGGATGTCGAGGGGCATGAGGCAGAAGGCCTCGTGGAGGCCTACGTGTTCTATCGCTATGCCGGAGAGTTCGGTGGCGTAGCGGTCGGCGGCAAAGATGTTGCGGGCTTGTTCGGTGGGGTTCATGGGTTTCAGAAAGTATAGGTGAGACCAATGTTGACAAGATTGTGGAAGAGGCCTTTGTTGGAACGCAGGAGAAAGTAGGTGCCCGAAGGGGCGTCGTCGGCCACGCTGAGGGCCGAATACTGGAAGCGGCCTTCGAGGCCGAGGTGGTCGGTGACGAGATAGCGGAGGGTGACGGTCAGCGGCAGCCAGTCAACCACGGAGAAGAAATCGTCCCAATGGCTGTCGACATCGGAACCGTTCTTGAATCTCGCCCTCACCTTCACGGCAGGAGCCACTCCGGCGGCTATGCGCAGGCGGCGCTCCAGGGTGGTGTAGGAAAGGAGCAGGGGAAGTTCCACGTAACCGGCATCGAGGCTGGTGTTATACTCCTTGTTGTAGGAGCCTTTGGCGGTATATGCCAGTTCCACCACCATGCGCCAGGGGGAATCGCTGTCGGAGGAGAGGGAGAAACTGGTGCCGACGCCGGTGCGGAGGCCGGGGTGGCTGTAGTTGCCGGCTTGGTCGCCGTCGATCTGGCACATGTTCAGACCGGCGAAGAGTGAGGCGTCGAAGCGCCGCTGCGCCGAGGCGGAATGGAAGACAGAGAGGTAGAGGCAGAAGGCCATCGGCAGCCACAGGATTTTTTTCGGGATGTTCATATAGACGGAGTGTTATATTTTGTCCATTCCCAGTTCTGCTCGCAGGTTGTCGGCGCTGGAGAAGACGATGCCGCGCATGCCCATGTGGCGGGCGGCTTCGACATTGGCAGGGTTGTCGTCGACGAAAGTGCAGTCTTCGGCACGGAGGGCGTAGCGTTCCAGCAGCACCTGGAAAAGCCTGCGGTCGGGCTTCACGAGGCCTTCGGCACCGCTGACCACGTAGCGGTCTATCATCTGAAGGATGCCGAAACGCTCGCGGGCTTCGGGGAAGGTCTCCATGCTCCAGTTGGTGAGACCGTAGATGCCGGGTTTTGGTTTCTGATTTTTGATTTCTGATTTCTGTGTGGTGAGTTCTTGCAGAAGTTCGCGCATGCCCGGCACCTCGCCGGTGAGCATCTCGCGCCAGCGCGAGCGGTAGAGCTCGATGGCGTCGGCGTAGTCGGGCTGGGAGGCTTTCAGCTCGCGGATGCAGGCATCGGTGCTCTCGCCGGCATCGATGCGGTTGCGCCAGTCGGCATCGCAGACATGGCGCAGGAACCACCAGGCCTTGGCTTCGTCGCCACCGAAGTAGTCGGCATAGACGAGTTCGGGATGCCACTGCACCAGCACGTTGCCGAAGTCGAAGATGATATTTTGCATGGATTGACTCGTGTATAATTGTTTTTTTTTCATAACGTTGTGGGACGCTGCTATATTGTGTTTGTGCGGATGTTTTTTGTTTTTTTGTTTATTTTTGTTTTCCCTTTCAGAAAATATTTGTATTTTTGCACTTTCAATCAAATAAAAAACCAATTTGTAAATTGTTTCATACTTGAAACACAAAAGTTGCGCCCGACACGGACAAGGGCATTTAGACATGAAAAAAACATTAACGGTTCTGGCCGCTACGGCCATGATGGTGACGATTGCCTCCTGTTCGGGTGGTAATTCTCAAGAGTTGTCGGCATCGACTGCGAAGTCGCTTCTGCAGAAAGAGATGAAGCGCATGCATGCCGACCAGGATTATGCAAAGGTGGCTGTCGGATACTATGAGTGCAACGATGACGCCGTACGTCTGAAACTGCGTAAGCTTGCCGCCAGCGAGATGGTTACCTACTCGTGCGAGCGCATCCAGAAACCGGAGCGCGTCAAGAAGATGCGCAGGGTGCAGAGGCAGGGTTATTTCTACTCATACTATGACACCGAATCCTATTGGGTCAACGACACGGTGACCACCTATTTCGTCACGGTAGCCCTCACCGAGAAGGGTCAGAAACTGGTTGTGGACAGCATCCCCGATGCCGAGCCTACGGACGATGTCAAGGAGATGAAGCTCGACTTTGAACCCGACATGAGCAAGTTCCCGGAGAGCAGTGTGCCGGAGGTCGAGTTTGCCGACGAAAACCAGGGACAGGCCACGGACGTTGAAGAACCCGGCGACGAGGATTTCGGTGCCGAAGATGTGTCGTTCTCCGCCGCACCGGCAGGCAATGGCTCGGAAGCTTCTGCCTACGAGCTTGCCAAGGCAAAGGAGAGCGTGACGACGGTGAATGTCAAGTCGCATGTGAACAAGATTGTGAAGGTCCGCAATATCGTTGTTGAATCGGTACCCGCGGCCCACGCCACCGGAGAGGTCTTGCTGGAGGTCAACGACGCGACGCCCTTCGGACGCATCCTCAACGGTGCCTATGACGGTACGCGCAACGTTTGGAAAGACGTCACCTTTGTCTACTATCAGGACAAAAAGTGGAAGGTTGGTGATATCGAGTAGCCACGGGAATTCCAGAATGGTCACAAAGAGAGCCCGCCGGCGTCGGCGGGCTCTCTTTCTTTCGGTTTGGCAGGCTGGAGGCCGGAGGTTCAAGGTCGGCGGAAGAGGGTTTTGTCCTCTGCGTGCGAGGTGTTGCCGCAGTAGCGCCGGTAGGAACCCTGAATTGCTTATCGGTTGGCGTACATGTCCTCGTAGTACTTCATGTAGT
Source organism: Bacteroidales bacterium (assembly GCA_017480525.1). Lineage (GTDB taxonomy): Bacteria > Bacteroidota > Bacteroidia > Bacteroidales > P3 > Colimorpha. The sequence continues at coordinate 8,502 of JAFVAM010000065.1, forward strand.
CGCCGCTGGTGACGTTGTCCATCCATTCCTGGTTGTCGAGGTACCAGCGCACGGTCTTCTCGATGCCCTCTTCGAACTGGAGGCTTGGTTCCCAGCCCAGCTCGCGCTGCAGCTTGGATGAGTCGATGGCGTAGCGCAGGTCGTGGCCGGCGCGGTCGGTGACATAGGTGATGAGGTCCATGTCCTGCCCTTCGGGGCGGCCCAGCAGGCGGTCGGTGGTGGCGATGAGAAGCTTGATGATGTCGATGTTTTTCCACTCGTTGAAGCCGCCGATGTTGTAGGTCTCGGCGATGGTGCCTTTGTGGAAGATAAGGTCGATGGCGCGGGCGTGGTCCTCGACATAGAGCCAGTCGCGCACATTCTCGCCTTTGCCGTAGACTGGCAGCGGCTTGCGGTGCCGGATGTTGTTGATGAAGAGGGGAATGAGTTTCTCCGGGAACTGGTAGGGGCCGTAGTTGTTGGAACAGTTTGTGACGATGGTGGGGAGA